>CAZYEM010000042.1:0-17366 GCA_964646395.1 uncultured Bacteroides sp. | reverse complement strand
ATAATAATACCATCTCAAAACAAAAAACAAAGCCAGATAAGATAATGCTTCATAAATTTGTGTTGGGTGACGTGGAAGAGTTTCATTATCACGTAAAAAAACAAAACCCCATGGTAAAGTTGTAGTATGTCCGTAAATTTCGGAATTCATAAGGTTTCCGGTTCTGATAAAAAAACCTGCCAAAGCAACTACAATCACAATTCTGTCAATTACCCACCAGAAAGACTTCTTTTGATATTTTGAAAATAAAAATAATGCAAAAATAATTCCAATGGCTGCACCATGACTTGCTAAACCGCCATGCCAGATATATAAAATCTCTATCGGATTGCTAAGATAGTAAGCGGGTTCATAAAACAGACAATGCCCTAATCTGGCACCAATTACCGTAGAAACAATCATATACATGGCAAGCTTATCAAGAACTGCAACGGGTACATTTTCCTTTTTAAAGAAACGTTCCATTACCAGATAACCTACATAAAATCCGGCTGCAAAAAGCAATCCATACCATCTGACAGATAGTCCGCCCAAATGGAAAATTTCTGGATTTGCATTCCAATTTATAAAATTTAATATCATTATAAAAGAATTTGAAAAGCAAATTTATAAAACAAAATCAAACAATTTGATGTACTTAACGTTTTTTATGATAAAGTTGATAAGATTTTTTTGCAATAATTACGATATTTGCATAAATTTAATTTTCATTTAGAAACATGATTGCTGAAGGAAAGCCAAAAAAGCAATGGCTAATCAAGCTCAAAAATAAATATCGCCTTGTTATAATGAATGATGACACTTTTGAAGAAAAATTATCATTCAGATTATCAAGGCTTAATGTTTTTGTAGCCATTGGTGCCACTTCCATCTTTCTTATTTTTGCCACAACATATATTATTGCATTTACGCCACTTAGGGAATATATCCCCGGCTATACCAATATGAAACTGAACAAGGAATCTTATACCAATTTATTAAGAGTAGATTCACTTGAACGTGAAGTAGAAAGCAGGGAATTATATTTCAGAAATCTGAAAATGATACTGGACGGTAAAGCAATCATCGACTCTGTAGCTCCTTATAACAAGGACACTACAAAGAAATACAACAATATTACGATTAAGAAGTCAAAAGAAGATTCCTTATTAAGAAAACAGGTAGAGAGTGAAGATAAATACGATTTATCATCACAGGACTTAACATTAGAAACCAACGAACAAGTTTCTGTTAATGCTTCAATAAGTGGTTTTTTCTACTTCACTCCGCTTAAAGGTATTGTTATTAATGGATTTGACCCTGCCAACAATCATTATGGCATTGATATTGCAGGAAAGAAAAACGACCTGATAAAAGCCGTATTGAACGGAACAGTAATATTTTCAAACTGGACTCTGGAAACCGGATATATTATTGGTATTCAGCATCAGCATAATTTAATTTCTGTTTACAAACATAATTCTGCCTTGTTGAAGAAAACGGGTGAGTACGTAAAAGCAGGCGATGCGATAGCTTTTATAGGTAATAGTGGCGAAATGTCAACTGGCCCTCATTTGCATTTTGAACTATGGTACAATGGAAGTCCTGTAAATCCAAAAGATTATATCCCTTTCTAGCGAATAAAATATGAAGAAAAAAATTGCAATTTTAGGCTCAACAGGTTCTATTGGTACTCAAGCTTTAGAAGTAATAAAGACTCATCCTGATCAGTTACAGGCAGAGATTCTTACTGCACATTGCAATGCCGATTTGCTGATTAAACAGGCTATTGAATATCAACCCAATGCAGTTGTAATTGGAAACGATAAATTGTACAATAAAGTAAAAGATGCATTAGCTTCTTATGATATTAAAGTTTTTGCAGGAGAAGATTCTATCAGTCAAATTGTTGAATCGGATGAAATAGATGTTGTATTAGCAGCAATAGTAGGATTTGCCGGTTTAAAATCAACGTTAAAAGCAATTGAAGCCAAAAAGACCATCGCTCTGGCAAATAAAGAAACCATGGTGGTTGCCGGGCAATTGGTAAATCAACTGGCAAAGGAAAATGCAGTAAATATTTTACCGGTCGATTCCGAACATTCTGCTATTTTTCAATGTCTTGCAGGTGAATTTCACAATCCGGTTGAAAAGATATATCTAACAGCTTCCGGTGGTCCTTTCAGAGGAAAAAACAGGGATTTCTTAGCTAACGTTAAAAAAGAAGATGCCTTAAAACATCCAAACTGGGAAATGGGACAAAAAATCACCATTGATTCAGCAACACTTATTAACAAAGGACTTGAAGTAATTGAAGCCAAATGGCTTTTTGGTCTGGAACCGGATCAAATAGATATTATCATTCATCCTCAATCTATTATACATTCATTGGTTCAGTTTCAGGATGGATCTATAAAGGCACAAATGGGTCTGCCGGATATGAAACTACCAATACAATATGCACTCACCTATCCTTTTAGGTTAAAAACAGATTCAGAGAGATTTAACTTCTTAAATTATCCGAATCTAAGCTTCGAAAAACCGGATATGGAAACATTTAAAGGATTGGGATTAGCTTTTGAAGCCATGAAACGTAAAGGTAATATGCCTTGCGTTTTAAATGCTGCAAACGAAGTGGTTGTTCACGCTTTTTTACAACACAAAATCGGTTTTCTCCAAATGACAGACGTTATAGAGAATTGTATGCAAAAAATAAATTACATAGAAAATCCTTCTTTAGAAGATTATGTTCTAACTGATAAAGTTACACGTATTCTGGCTAAAGAATTATTATAATTAAATACATTTAAAAACAAAAATATGGGCATATTAACGCAAGCATTAGGCTTGATCTTAAGTTTATCAATATTGGTTTTGCTTCACGAAGCAGGACACTTTGCATTTGCAAAACTTTTTAAAACAAGAGTAGAGAAATTCTATCTCTTCTTTAATCCTTGGTTTTCACTTTTTAAGTTTACCAAAGGCGAAACTGAATATGGTATAGGTTGGTTACCTTTAGGCGGTTATGTGAAAATATCAGGAATGATTGACGAATCTATGGATAAAGAAGCAATGAAACAACCTGCTCAACCATGGGAATTTCGTTCCAAACCTACCTGGCAACGTTTATTGATAATGACTGGTGGAGTATTGGTAAATTTCTTTCTTGCTCTTTTTATCTATTCAATGATTTTATTTACATGGGGAAAAGAATATTTACCTGTGAAAAACGCAACTTATGGTTTGCAATTCAATGAGGTAGCTTTAAAAGCAGGTTTTCAGAATGGAGATAAAATTCTTAAAATCGATAATCAGGAAGTTGAAAAGTTTAATGAAATTACCAAAAAGATTATAATTGATAATGCAAAAACTGTTGAAGTTGAAAGAAATGGCGAAATAATCAATATTGCGATTCCTGCCGATTTCACAAAACAATTATTGGCTGCACAAGTTAGATCCTTTGCCGATCCTCGCTTCCCTTTTGTAATAGATAAAGTTATGGATGGAAATCCTGCTGCCAAAGCAAATATGCTGTCAGGCGATCAGATTATTAAAATCAATAATGATACAACTCCCTATTACAACGATTTTATTGAAAAGGTTGAAAAACTTAAAGGAAAAGAAGTTGTAATTACTTTTCTGAGAAACAATGCAGTAAATACAGCGAAACTCACGCTTACAACAGATGGGAAATTAGGTGTTTATCCAAAAGATCCTTCAACATATTTTGAAATCAATAAAACCGAATACGGATTTTTCGCATCAATACCTGCTGGTATTAGCCTGGGAGTTGAAACGTTGGGCAATTATATCAAACAATTTAAATTGGTATTTACCAAAGAAGGAGCTCAGCAAATTGGTGGATTTGGTGCAATCGGTGGTTTATTTCCAAAAAGCTGGGATTGGGAACAGTTCTGGAATATGACTGCATTATTATCAGTGATTCTTGCATTTATGAATATACTTCCTATTCCAGCATTAGATGGCGGACATGTTATGTTTCTCTTTTATGAAATGATTTCAGGTCGCAAACCCAACGAAAAATTTATGGAATATGCTCAAATTGCAGGTATGGTAATTCTGTTTGGATTGCTTATATTTGCAAATGGAAATGATATTCTGAAGATGTTTAAATAAGTGACGGAAGTCAAAAAAAGGGAAATACTTACCCTTTTTTTCTGTCGTTTTATAAAATAAAATTAAATAAAAAACCGCTTTAACGTAAATACTTAAAGCGGTTTTTTATTATTGTTTTCTTGTAAATTTGTACGATAAAACATCGTTGCGTTAAATTGGTTATGAATATGCTGACATTTTTTCCTTACACTATAATTATTAATTAATAATCTGTAAGATAATAAAAATCAAATTAATAAGTCAAGAATACAAAAAACTCCATAAACCATACTTGCAATACCATTTGTGGTGAAAAATGCCAGATTAATTTTACTCAGATCATTTGATTTTACAATAATATGTTGATAAAACAATAATATAGAAAAGATAAAACCTCCAATCCAGTAAAGAATATTCCAATCGCCAATCAACCCGATTGCAATTACTAAGATAAAGGAAAAGATATGTAATACGGTAGAAAATATCAAAGAATTTCTGACACCTAACCAGGATGGTATTGACCTTAATTTTAATGATTTATCGAAATCAATATCCTGTAAAGCATAGATAATATCAAAACCACTAACCCAAAATAAAACCATAAACGACATTAATAAAGGTAAAATATCGAACCTGCCGGTAACTGCAATATATGCACCGATAGGAGCTAAAGCCAGTCCTATACCCAATACAATATGACTAAAGGATGTGAATCTTTTACATAAGCTATATCCTAATATTACCAGTAATGCAATTGGTGAAAGATAGAATGCCAATCTGTTTTCATTAAAAAAATAAGTAGCTACAATAAAGAGAATAGAATTTATAATAACAAATATCAGTGCCATCTTTGGATTAATAATTCCGGCAGGAATCTCACGAACAGCCGTTCTTTTATTAGCTGCATCAAATTCTCTGTCAATATATCGATTAAAACCCATGGCTGCATTGCGGGCGAATATCATACACAAAACAACCAATATCAGTAAGCTCCATCGAAAATCATTTACTTGATGTACCGCTATAAAAAAACCTACCAATGCAAAAGGCATTGCAAAAATAGTATGTGCAAATTTTACTAATGAAAGGTAGCTTTTTATTTTTGTCATTTTAAAATTATTCTAGGTAATTATCTATATCACTTGACCATTCATAATGATAAAGACCATATTGTAATCGTTTTGCTTTTTCTTCCGGTGAAAGGGCTGCATATTTTGCTTTTTCTTCATCTATTTTACGTTGCTTTTCTTCTTCGATGGCATGAATATCGTTCAAATACTTTTGCTCAACCTGTTTCTTTAAAAAATCGCGGGCAACTGAAGGAAATAATTCAAGTAAAAGTTCATTTTTTTCATTTTCAGCAAGTTTCATTTCACCATAATCATGAAAAATAGTATTTTCCTGCTTTTTGTAATTTTTTGTATCATAAGGCATTTCAACATTTACACCTGCTACCTTCATTCGGAATTCCGGATCAACAGGTAAAGGAGTTTTGCCATAATTTCCTTTAACCAGATTTACAAATTGAATAGATTTAGTGGTATATGGAGGTAATCCCTTATTTTCATCAATTACACAATTTACTGCCTGAACACCAACAATCTGACTCGTTGGAGTTACCAAAGGAGGACAACCTGCTGCAACCCTAACCATAGGAACGGTTTCCAATACTTTGGGTAATAATTGATCTAACTTAAGTTGCTTCAGCTGAGCTAACATATTGGTGTACATTCCTCCTGGTATTTCTGCATTTTTTACCATTTCGTCGGGACCAGGAAAGTTGAAGAATTTTTCAATCTTCTGAGTAACGTCTAATAATTCCTCTTCTTTATTTGCTTTTGCAAATGAAATTGCCATATCAAACATTTTATCCACTTCTTTTGGAAGCTGATCTTTAGTTATATCAAATTCAATTGGGAACATTTTATAACTATCGAAATCTGCTAATTCATGTCTGATTTTTTTAAGTTCTTTATTAATTTTTACTACTGCATCAACGTTAACACCAGTATCAATTCCCATTTTATTAGCAAACAGCTGAATAATTTCAAAAGCAGGTGCTGCCGGACCTCCTGCAAAATTCATGATAGAAGTATCAACAATATCAACTCCATTTACAATTGCCATTAATACAGCTGCTAATCCATAACCTGGTGTGCAATGTGTGTGAAAATCAACTGGAATTTTAAGTTCTCTTTTCAAACGGGCAATTAGTTCACCTGATTTGTTAGGTGGAATTAAACCAGCCATATCTTTAATAGTAATCATATCAGCACCCATTTCCTCCAATTGTTTTGCTTTAGTAACAAAATAATCAATTGTAAAGATATCATGAGGCAAGGTTTTAAAATGCAATAAAGCTTTAAGCTTTTGCTTTGAAGTAAATTTAGGATCAACAGTATAACAAACAGTACAATCCGCAATTCCTCCGTTATTTTTAACATATTCAATTGTTGATTTAATATTTGAAACATCATTTAATGCATCAAAAATTCGCATGATGTCAATTCCTGAATTTATTGCATTTCTATTAAACCCTTCAATAACTTCTTCAGGATAAGGATTGTAACCAAATAAATTACGACCGCGAGACAAGGCTGTTAATTTGGAAGTATCTCCAATTACAGCTTTAATTTTTTCAAGTCTATCCCATGGATTTTCATTTAAATAGCGCATAATAGAATCAGGAACAGCTCCACCCCATACTTCCATTGCATAAAATCCGGCTTCCTTAAATAAAGGTAATACTCTATCAATCTGATTTTGTGTCATGCGGGTTGCAAATAATGATTGTTGTCCATCGCGTAACGTTAAATCCCTTATTAATAACTTTTTACTCATAAAATTTGGTTAAATGTTTATTGATTTCAGTGATGATTTTCATTTGCAAATTTATGATTTATAATTGGGAAGACAAAAAAGAATTGTTGTTTTTTTAGAATGAATTCTATTGATAATCATTTTTTTGTATTTGGATTAATTATATTATAAAGAACAGATAAACAATATAATAAATAACTCTTAAATTTTTAATTTATCTTTTTAAATAACATAATAAAAACCTAAAATTATCTTATTGATTGCTTATTAATCAAAAAGTCTTTATAAGTTCCCAAAATCATTCAATAATTGGTTAATAAAAAAGCTGCCCGTTTGAGCAGCTTTTTTTAGTTTAAGAAACCATGATTTGTCTTGCCGGTTTTTCTTTGGCTTCTTCACGTTTAGGAATTTCTATCGAAAGAACTCCGTTTTTGTGAGTTGCCTTAATTTTGTCATGTTCAACCAAATCAGGTAAACTGAATGAACGTTTAAAAGAACAGTAACTAAACTCACGACGCATAATTTTTTCATTATTTTCTTCTTTGTTTTCCTGTTTTTCAGAAGAAATTGTCATGATATTGTTGTGAAGATCAATTTTGAAATCTTCCTTGTTTAAACCTGGTGCAGCTACTTCAATTCTGAAATTGTCTTTGGTTTCGACAATATTAACTGCCGGCATAGTATATCCAGCTTCATTTTCAAAGAAATTGGATAAAAAATCCTTACCAAAAAATTCATCTGTGAAACTTGGTAAATTACTGTGTTTTCTTAACATTGGTAACATAATTTTGTCCTCCTGTTTTAAATTATTATTTATTTTTCTGACATGCCTATTACAAGCTCCGTGCCAAAATTGAAAATGAGTCTTTTTAAGATAAAAACATGACATAATGACAGTTTATTCTGACAAATTTTCATTGCTTTTGCTGTCAAAATGACATATATTTTTATACATATCGTATTAAATAGATTAATGTTAGGTAAAATTTAAATTTCAGAAATAGTTTAAAAAAAGATTTATTAACTAATTATAGTTGAAAAAAAATCATTTTGCCTTTTATTAATTCAAAAAAAACTTGTAGGTTTGTGCATTGCTTTAGAGCATATTTTTAAAGCTGAATACTATGACTTTTTATAAAACCATATTTACAATAATAATTTCATTATCAGTTACAATAGCTTCATTTGCGCAAGAAGAAGCCGATTGTGGTAAAACTGACAATAAGAAAGCAATCCGTCTATTTGAAAAATCAATAGATTATTATAGTTCAGGACTATATAATGATGCCATTAAAACCTTACGTGATATTATTGAAATGGAACCTGATTATGCAGAACCATATTATCTGTTGGGAACCATAAGTATTAAACGTGCCGACAGGAATCTGAAAGCAGCAAAAATGTATTTTAAACAAGCCATTGAGCTTTGTCCGGATTATGATCCTTATGCCTACTATTATCTGGGTGATATCTATTATGGAGCCGAAAAATATGATACCGCTTCTATTTATCTTAAAAATTTTTTAAAAGATGTTGATAAGATAAAATCTGACGAAGATTATAAACGTGCAGATCAAATGCAGAAATATGCCGAATTTTTTGATAAAATGTTTAAAAACCCTGTTCCTTTTGAACCTAAGCCTCTAGAAGGAATAAGCACTCCTCTGGATGAATATTTACCTATTATAACTCCTGATGATGAATTTTGTTATTTTACAAGAAGAACAGAATTGCCGCAACAAAGGACTGCATGGAGTGCTTCCGACAAAAAATACAAAGAAAAATTTTTTGATAGCGAACGTAGAAACGGGGTATTCAATATGGGTGAAGAAATGCCCGAACCATTTAATCTTAATGAAAATGAAGGAGGTGCTACTTTAACTATTGACAATAAGCTTTTGATATATACAATTTGTAAATATGTTGATGGTGGAAATTATTACAATTGTGACATCTGTTATTCCGAAAACAGAGGTGATAATCAATGGTCTTCCATAAAAAATCTTGGTAAAAACGTTAATTCAGCAAAAACCTGGGAATCGCAACCTACGATATCATCTGATGGAAAAACCTTGTATTTTATTAGTGATCGTCCGGGAGGATTTGGCGGATATGATATTTATAAAACAATTTATCAGGCTAACGGAGAATGGTCAGTCCCAATAAATATGGGTCCCACAGTAAATACCGCTGGGAATGAAAAATCACCCTTTATACATACCGACAGCCAGACATTATATTATGCATCAGATGGTTGGCAAGGATTGGGAGGCTATGATATTTTTTATATTCGGCTTGGAGAAGAACATAGATGGAAAGAACCTAAAAATATAGGACATCCAATCAATTCAAAATTTGATGATGCAGGTTTTTTTGTAAGTACTGATGGACGATTTGCTTATTTTGCTTCTAATCAGATAAAAGGAGTTGGTGGTTGGGATATTTTTTATTTCGATTTATACGAAGAAGCCCGTCCTGAAAAAGTTCTATTTATATAAGGAGAAATAAAAGAAGAAAAAACACAGGAAGCCATTCCAGCTCGTATTGAACTTAAGAATCTGAAAACAAAGAAGATTACTCAAATTCCGGTAGATACATTAACAGGGAAATATGTAGCAGTTGTTCCTTTTAAAAATGATTACCTGCTCACAATCAAAAAAGATGATTATGCTTACGAATCCAAGTATATTTCTACTGAAGATGAAACTTTTAAACAACCTGCTAAAATTGACATTAACATCAAACAAATTGAAGTTGGAGCTAGTTATCAGCTGAAAGACATTAATTTTGCTACAAATTCATACATTTTAAATGATGCTTCAAAAGTAATTATTGACGGATTTATTGTTTTTTTGAAAGAAAACCCTCATGTAAGTATAGAAATACAAGGTCATACTGATGATGTGGGTAATGATAAAACTAATTTGATTTTATCTGATAATCGAGCAAAATCAGTTTATGAATATTTGGTACAAAACAATATTTATCCATCCAGATTAAGCTATAAAGGTTATGGCGAGCTTAAACCTATAGCACCTAATACCAATGAAGAAGGCAGAGCCAAAAACAGAAGAACGGTTTTTGTTATTAAGTCGAAGTAATATAAAAAACCTATGAGAATTTTACTTTTAATTTTGTGTTTTGTTTTCACAACATCATTTTCTTTAGGGCAGATTTGTGCTGTTTCAAATGATAAAGCAAATTATGTTTATAGAAGCATAGAAAATCCTATGTCTATAGCCGTTTCAGGTGTAAAACCTGGGAAAATTTATGTTACAGCTTCAAATTGTATTTTGGATTATAAACGACCGGGCAGATATGTGTTAATTCCATCACAAGGCGATGAAAACAAAGTAGTTATTCTTATTTATGAGATTAGAAAAAAAGATACAATTGAAATTGGACATTCTGAATTAAGAATAAAAGAATTACCGGATCCAACTGCATTTGTTTATGGAAAAACCGGTTCTTTTTATCTGCAAAAAGGCAAGCTTATTGATGCAAGTGGTATTTTAGCCAAATTAGAAAATTTTGATTATGAATTAGTTGTTATAGTAAAATCATTTGAAATGACTGCATTAATAAACAATGAATACATTACTTTGAAATCAGGAAACAATATATTCACCAAAGAAATGTTGAATCTAATTGTAAATGCACAAAAAGGGACATGTTTTATATTTCAGAATATTATTGTAGGTTATCCCGAAAATACTGAAAGAAGAGTAAGGGGAAACCTACAAATAACTATAGAATAGTTTTCATTTTGCACTTTCAATCCAATTTTCCCATTAGGTAAGTATTGTGATTTACACTTTATCGAATGAATTAATGTAAATCATAACATTTTTTCGTATGAATAAATGTAAGTCATAATACTTATTCGTATGAATAAATGTATAATAAACATTATATAATTGATATATTGCGCATTAGAATTTGGAAGAAAAACACTTTTTTAATTTCTGTATTTAAGAGTAAAGTGAAATTATCGGATCTTCTTTTAATAAGCTGTTTCCCATTTGTTCGGAAGCGGCTCTGCATCCTCCCAGACATTTTTGCCATAAATCACAGTTGCTGCAATATTCAGGTACATCATTTTCCCATTTTTCTGTATAATCTGAGAACAATATTTCGGAAAGTTCGTTTTTAAAAATATTTCCGGCAACTACCGGAGAATGATTGCATAATCGCATATTACCTTCAATATCAAGCGTTAAAGGTCTGTTCAATACATTGGTTGAGCAATTTCCAAATGCTATAGCTGGATAATCAGCAGGATTTAGAATGCAACGCGGTGTGCAGACATTGGAAGAAATCACCAGATTCAGATTGGAAGACATAGCATTGGCAATATCAAAAGCCGATTTCAGTTCAGATTGAGATAATGAAATATTTTCAGGATTTTTAATTCCATAACCACCAATATTATATCGGTTTAGCATAATACGTTTTAAGCCCAATGATGTTATAAATTCTAAAGTTTTTTCCAGAACTGCTGCATTAAATTTGGTGAGTACAATAACAGGAACCACATAAGCCTTGTTATCAATAAGATATTTAATAGTATCCTGTGATTTTTGCCAAGAATCTGGTAATTGTGTCATTTTATCGTGAATTTCAGCAGTTGGCGAATGTATGGGGATTTCAAACAAGCCAACACCCATGTTTATAAGATGCTGATAATCTCCTAATTTCCCATAAGTTCCGTTTGAAATAATGGTAATACTTTTCCCTTTCATTCGGCAATAAAGTACAATTTCCAGAAAACGTTCAGCCATCAATGGTTCACCGCCGGTAAATGCAATATTCTTAATGTCAGCAATTTTAAATAATTTTTTAAGCGTTTTAAGCGACTGTTTATAGGAATTAAAATGGCTTTGATTACTATCTGGCATTTTCCATATATTATAGCAATACTTGCAATTGAGATTACATACACTGGTGATTTCAAAAGCGATATGATTTAGTGTTAGTTTCATTATTTTACAGTATCTAATGTGAATTTAATTGGAATATTAAATAGAGTTCTCACTGGCTTTCCTTTTTGATAAGCGACTTTCCAGTCAGGCATTAGTTTTATTATCCTCACAGCTTCTTCATCACATTCTATACTTATTCCTCTGGCAACTCTTACATCATTTATTTTACCCGTTTTTTCAATTACAAAAGAAACATAAACAGTTCCTTGTACATTATTTTCTCTTGCTTTTATTGGATAAGTAATATTATCTTTCAAAAATTTAAACAATTTTTCTTCACCACCAGGAAATTCAGGTTGAGTTTCTATAACTATATAACATGTAATATCAGACAGCGAATCATCAATTTCAATATCTTTATTAACAATTTCAATCTGTGCTGGTTGCTTTGGTTCAGATTTCTTGCTAATAAGATAACATGTGGGAGTATAATTAATTTCAATTCCATTAATATCCCTTTTTAAAGTTGAATCATTATTAAAATATAGTTTTGTAATTTTATCTTTTAAAGTTGTATCTTTTTTATTTTCAGTATTCTTAAAACTATTTAAATCTGATTTAGCTTCTTCATTTTTCGTTTTACATCCATACTGTCCACTAAAGCCGATAAGTAAAGCACCGAAGATGAGTTTTTTATCAACAAAACGTTTATTGCCGTTAGTGATAAAAGCCAGCAGATTATAATAATAAAATCCGGTTTTGGATAATAATTTATTTATTTTCATCATCAAGCTTGAATTTTATAGGTAAATTATATTGAACTCTAACCGCTTTTCCATTTTGTTTTCCTGATATCCATTTGGGCATCAGTTTAATAACACGAATTGCTTCTTCATCACAACCGCTGCCTATACCTCTTAAAATTCTTGGGTTGGAAACACTTCCATCTTTCTCTATTATAAAGTTCACATATACCGTTCCTCCCACACTGTTTTCTCTCGCTAAATCCGGATATTTTATTGTTCTGCTAATAAATTTTTTTAAAGAATCATCACCACCCGGAAATTGAGGCATTTGTTCAACAACAATAAATGGAGTATTCGTATCTTTATCAACTTCCATAATAGGCGCATAACATTCTGTAACAATAGGAGGGTCAACAGGTTCTGCAATATCATAACATGTTGCTATAGTTATAACTTTTTCATGTTTATTTATTTTAGATTTTTGTTTTTCGATTTGATTATCAGAAGTATCTTTACCTACTGAACCCGTTACATAGCATTTAATAAATTCTTCTTTAATACTATCTTTATCATTTTGCACAGAGTTGTTATTATGAGTTTTGGGTTTGCAAGCATATTGTCCCGAAATTCCAATCAGCAAAGCACCGAAAATGAGCTTTTTGTTTACGAAATGGTTTTTGCCATTGGTAATAAAAGTCAGAAAAGAATAATATGTAAAGGCTAAATAGTTAGATATTTTTCTGATATTTTGCATAATTATAAATGATTTTATTCTTAAACGACAATAAAATCAGTTTGTTATATTTATATTGCCTTTAATCAGTTTAAGGTTGAATTGGATATGTTTCCGGTACTAAATAAAAAGTTACAGGAAATTCATTTGCGAATATAAAATAATTTTTCATTAGCAACCAATTCCCCTTTTTCATCGAGTATCTGTAAAAAATAATTTCCTGAAGTTCTGGTTTTGGGTTTCCAATTTATCATTTGATTACTTACAGATATTCTATCAATTATGGAGCCATTCTCATCGGTTATTACTGCGATTTGATTTTTAGAGTCATTATTAAATTTTATCGTAAATTCACCCGAAGCAGGATTTGGAAAAACTTCAATTATTTTTCTTTCCTTTGGCATAACTTCATTAATTCCAGATTGATAAGGTTTACTGATTGCCAAAACATATTCACCTTGTTTAAGTTGCTGTGTAACCAAATATCCACTGTAATAATCGCCACTTCTTGTAAAATTTACAAGATGCCAATCTTCACCGGCATTTTTACGATAAAGCAAAACCATTGAATCACAAGAAGATGTTGAAGGTAAAAACTTATTATCAAGAGTAATTGAAGGCTGACGATTATAATAGAATTTTCCCTTGGAATTAAATCCATTTGTAAAAATTCCTTCTATTAGCCAGTAACGATCCGGATGTAATCTTTTAATTTCAGGATTTGTAATTTTAAGAGCATCTGGTTTAATCCAGTTGTGAACCACACGAACCAAAGCAGAATCAGCTACTTGTTGAACATCAAGTTGAAAATTCAGTTCTTGAAAATCAGTAATACCTGTATTTTTAACAATCTCATATTTATCTGTGGTAGCATCAGCTATCTTTTCATCCATATCGAGCATAGCAACTGTCGGATTAAATGGCAATTGAAAAGCTTTGCTTCCGGTTTCACCATCAAATTCAATTGTTCCAGTAAATTTTTGCCATTGATTATCCATAAAAGTAATTTCAACTCTATTTTTATTTGCAAAAGCAGGTGCAGATTTTAGTTTCTGACGTACATAAACGATATAGGTAGCCGGAATTCCAGCAGTAACAACTGAGTCAACAGAAAAATGTGTAAATCCGGGATTATAAACATAAAAGTTGAAAAAATCAGTCATATCAATATTTGTGTAATTGCTTAAAAATGTTTTCATTTCAGCAGTAGAAATATCATCATAAGCATATTGGTCAAGCATTTGTTTTACAGCTCCAAAAAATAGAGAATCACCTAGATAGCCTCTTAAAGTTTGTACCACCGTTGAACCTTTCTGATAAACAGTTTCTCCATAAGTGTAATTGGTAGGGATACCATACAATGCTCTGTATCCGGCATCTTCGACATGAGTTGTTTGCAAAACCCGTTTAAGTTTGGTTCGCAAATAGTCTTTATATGATTTTTTACCATAAACTCTTTCGCGATAGAGTGCTTCGTTGTATGTTGCCCAGCCTTCATTTATCCACATATCTAAAGCAGTTGAGCAAGTTATCAGATTTCCAAACCAATGATGTGATAATTCATGAGCCAATAAATATTCGTTTGCCAATGTTCCGTCAATAGAAGTAGCAGGATATGCAATATTGGTAGCATGTTCCATTGCACCTAAAGTAGTTGCCACATAACCAACTCTTTCCCAACGATAAGGACCCCAAAAATATTCGAATGCCTGCAAAATCGAATTCAGATTTATAAAACTTGCTCTTGCTTTAGCAGTATCAGCTGGTTGAACGTAAACTGCTGTAGGAATATTTCCATTAATTCCTTGGTACAATCCACTAACATTTACATAATTATAAACTGCAACTGAAGCCAGATAAGCTGGAATTGTATTATTGAATTTCCAGTGAAAAGTACGACTTCCATTGCCATTGTTGATATTACTCATCAATGTTCCTCCACAAACCACTGTCTTTGTTGAATCTACAGTTATATGGTAATCGTAAAAAGCTCTTTCAACAAAATCATCCATGCATGGGAAAAAACATTTACCATAGTTATGAGGATCGTCTCCAAATGAAATTCCCAGATTATAAGATAATCCAGAACTTATATGGAAACCACCCCAGCCATAAGTTTCAACATGTGGTGTACCATGATAATAAACACGAACATTAGCTGAATCGCCTGTATTTAAGGTCGTTTGCAGCGGAATATGGATTTTATTGGCAAGGTAGGTAAACACATTATTAGTTCCACTTATTAAAACAGAATCAACGTTCAACATCAGCAGCTCAAGTGTAATATTGCCAACATTATTCAATTTAGATTTAAGTTTTATATCAGTAAAACCATTTATCTGATTTGAATATTTAAATGCAATATCCAGATTTATATTATAATGCAATACATCAATAGAATCGCTTACTAAAGCTAAGGAAGAACTGCTTTGTGAAATGCTATGAAAACTAAAAAAAAATAATAAATTTAAAAAAATAACTATTTTTCGCATGATTTTGTATTTTTGATTATTATGAGCAAAAGTACGAAAAATGAGTGTATTAATACTAAGTTTGATAATAATATTAATTTCAGATATTATAGTAAATATTATTTATTTTAGTAAAAATAGTATGCTCAGATTATTGAAAATATAAAAAAAGGAAATAATTGAAAATAATGTTTTATAAAAAGCTAATTAATAATCGGATATTCAGATATGTGACAATTGTTCCTACTATAAGCAAAATAATAGTTGTGGATTTATCATTTACATATTTGCCCATTACTTTGGTTGATGATGTAAGATAAACCTGTAAAAATATAGTGAATGGCAATTGGATACTTAATATCATCTGAGATATTATTAAACCTTTAAATGGATTTGATATTAAAAAGATAATTAATAAGGCGATAACCAAAGAAATACCAACGCCGATTTTAGAGTGATTATCTTTAATGTCATAAGGTTCCTTAAAAATCCCTGCAAATATCGAACCACCAGCCATTCCAGAAGTGATTGTTGAAGCTATTCCTGCAAATAATAAAGCAATTGCAAAAATATTAGATGCATTATTTCCTAATAATGGTGTAAGAATACTCTTAGCTTGTTCTAATTCCTCTACCAAAATCCCACTTTTGAAAAATGTGGCAGCAGCAAGTAAAATCATAGCACTATTAATTGCCCAACCAACAATCATTGATAATAGTGTGTCGAAAAGCTCATAATCAAGCTGTTTTTTTATTACTTTATCATCTTCCAGATTCCATTTACGACTTTGAATAACTTCAGAATGCAGAAATAAATTATGAGGCATTACAACAGCACCCAAAACGCTCATAACGATTATCATGCTACCATCTGGAATACTGGGTTTTACCCATCCAATTGCAGCGTCTGTCCAATTTATATCTACTAAAGTAAGTTCATAGATAAAAGAAATACCAATGATTGAAACAAAAGCGATGATCCATTTTTCGATTTTCCGGTACGTATTACTCCACAACATAATAAGTACAAATACAAAAACCAGAATTGCACCCAATTGAATAGGTATTTCAAACAACATATTAAGGGCAATTGCACCTCCCAGAATTTCAGCCAGTGAAGTTGAAACTGAAGCAAGCATTGCAGTTGATAAAATCGGTTTTGAAATCCATTTTGGAGTATAAAGTGTTGCAGCTTCCGATAAGCAAAGCCCTGTTGCAATACCTAAATGGGCTACATTATGTTGTAAAATTATTAGCATTATTGTTGAAAGTGTCACCATCCAAAGAAGTACATATCCATAACTCGAACCTGCGGCAATATTCGATGCCCAGTTGCCT
The DNA here is from genome assembly GCA_964646395.1 of uncultured Bacteroides sp. Taxonomy (GTDB): domain Bacteria; phylum Bacteroidota; class Bacteroidia; order Bacteroidales; family JACABE01; genus JACABE01. Next base: position 242 of record CAZYEM010000042.1, on the reverse strand, counting down.
GGATCTATAAAGCCAACAGTAACTAGTAATCCAGGGCCAATATATTTAAAAATATCTAACCCACCTAATTGAGGTTTGTGATCATTTCTTTTTAAATCATGTATTAAATTACGGATAAATTTCATTTGTAAAATGTCTTTTTATTATAACAAATTAAACAGATGAATTGACAATTGGTTGCTGAATTTAAAAAAGTAAATAATTGAAGAGTGGTTTTGAAAATTAGATTTTTTGAGTAAAAT
>CAZYEM010000041.1:0-21349 GCA_964646395.1 uncultured Bacteroides sp. | reverse complement strand
TAATTTTATTCAAAAGATATAATAAAGTCTTTTGTTCTTCATCAGTTAATCCTTTTGAGCAAATCTCAGTTGATTTCAAAATACTATTATAAACACGTAATTTAATAATTTTTGCATCTTCGGTCAAGTAAAGGTAGAAAAATCTTTTATCCTCATCTTTAATAATTCGTTTAACAAGACCTTGTGTTTCCATTCGGTTAACAATCCTAGTAGTGTTTGCATTATCTTTTTGAGTTTTTTGAGAAATTTCGCCAAGACTTAAACCATCATTTTGCCAAAGAAAATATAAGATTACCCATTGTTCTGGTGTAATATCAACGTGATTTTTTTTTAAATATTGAAAATAATTGACGTCTCAAAAGAATTGATGCCTGTACTATTGTATGATTAATAGAGTTTTCTAAATTAAATTCTTCCATTTATTAAATTTAAATAGGTGTCACTTAATACTATTTCCTGGTTTAAATGTAGAAATTGCTATTGCAAAAAACAAAATAATTGCATTTATTACTGAAAACCAAGTTGTAATGTTTAGTTTTGTCAAATAACTATCATTGTTCAATATACCAATACCATCTTTTTCTGCTGCAAATGTCATATCCGATAATGTCGGTCCTAACCAAAATGTTCCAAGTAAAATCAACAACAATGTTATTACTACCTTAATTTTCAACCACTTATTTTCTTTTACGTTCCATTTTGTAAATATTCCATAAATAACGCCTGTCAAAAAAGTTAATATTGCAGAAGGTGTTAAAATTCTAAAATCAACGATTGAATTAATATAATGAGCATAATAGATCGTATCTGATGATTTTAAATTAGGAATTGTAATTCCAATTGCGAAAATAATAAATAGCGAACTAAACCAGATACTCATTGCTGCAAGATGAACAATTTTGAGAATTTTTTCGTTTTTTTCTGACATTGTTTTCATTTTAAGTAAATTTTGTTTTTAAATTATTTGTCGTGACAAATTTATAAATATTATTAGACGTGACAAATAATATTTCATTTTTTTCTAAATATTTTTTTTAATCCTATCACAATGTTTTACTTTTCTATTTAAGGTTCTCTCTGTCTTTACACATGGCGGCATCTGATTTTAAACTTCACCATTGTAGTGAACTATATCTATTATAAAATAAGACAACTTTGGTTTGGATTTAACAAATTATATCATCAAGTCAACACCCTTTGGGCTGCATTACCCTAAAAGTTTTTCAATGTAAGATTGATGAAATTAAATTTGCTAATTACAAAAGGGGTACTAGCCTTACGACATGCGAAAAAGCTACGATTGTGCTTCGTTATTAAATTAAAGCTTATTTTAGAAACTGCTTACTGAACTTGTCGAAGTATCGGTCTTCATACTTCATGAACAATTTACACTATCCATCATCAATTTAACATAAAAAAACCCTTGGAAGCTTTCGCCCCAGGGTTTTTTATCAATAAATTAAAATCTTTCGAAAGTAGAAAAGAAGAAATTAGCTTCTATTTGAGCATTTTCGTCAGAATCGGAACCATGCACTGCATTTTTCTGAACCGAAACACCATATAACTTTCTGATAGTACCTTCGGCAGCCTTTGCCGGATCGGTTGAACCAATAAGTTCGCGGTAAGCATTCACCGCATTATCTTTTTCTAAAACAGCAGCAACTATGGAGCCTGATGACATAAAATCAACCAAATCGGCAAAAAATGGACGATCGACATGAACTGCATAAAATTTTTCAGCTTGCGATTTCGACATACGTGTTAACTTCATGGCTCTGATTTTAAAACCATGTTTTATGATAACATCCAGAATGGTACCAATGTTTCCACTTTCAACCGCATAAGGCATAAGCATTGTAAAAGTGATAATATTTTCCATAAAATAATCAATTTAAGATGTAAAAATAAAAAAACAAATGATTGAAAGCTTTGTTTTTATTTTTAATTTTGCAAACTATTTTTAAGTATAACAACACTATGGAAAATAAACTGCAGATTTACAATACAATAAGTAGGAAAAAAGAAATTTTTGAACCCATTAATCCACCTTTTACAGGAATGTATGTTTGCGGTCCAACAGTATATGGTGATGCACATTTGGGTCATGCACGCCCTGCAATTACTTTCGATCTAATATTCAGATATCTGCAACATATTGGATATAAGGTTCGTTATGTTAGAAATATTACCGATGTTGGTCATTTGGAAAACGATGCGGATGAAGGTGAGGATAAGATTGCTAAAAAAGCTCGTTTGGAGCAGCTGGAACCTATGGAAGTAGTTCAGTTTTTTACTGATCGTTATCATCATAATATGGATCAATTGAATGTTAAAATGCCAAGTATTGAGCCAAAAGCGAGTGGTCATATTATTGAACAGATAGAAATGATAAAGAAAATTCTGGAAAAGGGTTTTGCATATCAATCAAATGGTTCGGTTTATTTTGATGTTAAAAAATATAATGAAAACTATCAATATGGGAAATTATCGGGTAGGGTTTTAGATGATTTATTATCGAATACTCGGTTACTTGATGGACAAGATGAAAAACAGAATTCTTATGATTTTGCCTTATGGAAAAAAGCACAACCCGAACATATAATGCGTTGGCCTTCTCCATGGAGCGATGGTTTTCCGGGCTGGCATGCTGAATGTTCAGCTATGAGTGCAAAATATTTAGGCGAACATTTTGATATTCATGGTGGAGGAATGGACTTATTGTTTCCACATCATGAATCGGAAATTGCACAAAGTCAGGTTGCAAATGGCAACGAACCATGCAAATACTGGCTTCATAACAATATGATAACCATTAATGGACAAAAAATGGGAAAATCGTTGGGAAATTTCATTACCCTAGACGAATTCTTTTCGGGAAACCATGCATCTCTTGAAAAAGCTTATAGTCCTATGACTATCAGATTTTTTATACTACAGGCACATTACCGCAGTACACTTGATTTTTCCAATGAAGCTTTACAGGCTGCCGAAAAAGGATTTAAAAGATTGATGCAAGGTGTTGAAACGCTTCAAAAGCTTAAATCTTCTACGACTTCAAGTAATGATATTTCTAAACTATCTCAAAATTGCTATGAAGCAATGAACGACGACTTCAACAGTCCGATAGTAATTGCAAATCTGTTTGAAGGCCTTAGAATTATAAACGGGATAAATGATGGAAAAGAAAGTATTACTTCTTCCGATCTGGAAGTACTTAAAAATCTTTACAATACTTTTGTTTTGGAAATTCTTGGATTGAAAAATGAAGTTGAAAACACTCAATTTGAATTGGTGGATGGTTTGATGCAAATGATACTTAATCAGAGACAACAGGCAAAAGCCAATAAGGATTATGCAACTTCCGACAAAATCAGAGATGAACTGATTAAGCTTGGAATTGTTGTTAAAGACGGAAAAGACGGTTCAAGCTGGACTATTGAATAAATAAAATTTTTATGATAAAAAGAATATTGTACATATTTGTTGCAGTTATCATTTTGGTATCATGCAAACAGAAAACAACACAAACTTCAGAAAATCAAGCTGAAGTTAAAGTGGTTAAAAAAGTTGAAATTCCAGTATTTAATGCTGATTCTGCCTATTATTTTACAGAGAAGCAATTGTCTTTCGGACCTAGAGTACCCAATACAAAAGCACATGAACAATGTGCTTCCTATATCGAATCTGTATTGAAGAGATATTGTCAAAAGGTTATGGTACAGGAATTTCAGGCAACAGCCTGGGATGGTACTTTGCTGAAAGGCAAAAATATAATTGCTTCTTTTAATCCTGAAACCAATAACCGCATATTATTTTGCTCGCATTGGGATTCAAGACCTTATGCCGATTATGACCCTGATGAAAAAAACCATAGAAAGCCTATTCCAGGTGCTAATGATGGAGCTTCAGGAGTTGGAATTCTTTTGGAAATTGCCCGTTTAATCAGCACTCAGCAACCTAAAGTAGGTATTGATTTGATAATGTTTGATCTGGAAGATTATGGAGAACCAAAAGGAGTTAATAGAGAGGGAGAAGATAATTGGTGCTTAGGTTCTCAGTTCTGGGCAAAAAATCCTCACAAGCAAGGATATAAAGCCAAATATGGAATATTGCTTGATATGGCTGGAGCAAAAAATGCAGTTTTTACTATGGAAAATACTTCGATGTATTATGCTCCGGATATTATGAAAATGGTTTGGGAAACCGCTGCTAATCTGGGTTATGCTAATTATTTTTCAACAGAAAAAACCGGTGGCTTAATTGACGATCATTTGTACATCAACAAATTTGCAAGAATACCAACGATAGATATTGTACATCATGACCCTACAACAGTTTCCGGGTTTTTTCCATACTGGCACACTATGAAAGATGATATGAGTAATATTGATAAAACAACGATGACCGTTGTGGCAAATACCATATTAACAGTTGCTTTTAAGGAAGAATAAAAATTCATTAATAATCTGTAAATCAATAACAGAGACAAACTAATGCATGCTTACTGAAACGATTCATATTTTTTTAATCGAATCGTATCATTTACTGATTTGCATGCATTTATCATATTCATAATAATATTTTTACTGTTTTTATTATATGTAAGTGACTTTTCATAATAAAATATAGCTTCAGCATGATTTCCCTTATTATGATAATAACTTCCGATATTTCCTAAAATAGTGGGATTTAATGAATCGATACTATAAGCTGTATTATAGAAAATTATTGCAGTATCCAATTGATTATTATTAAAATAGATTGTCCCCAAATTATTAAGTGAATTAATATCCTTTTTATTAATATTCAAAGCGTTTTTATATGCTTTAATTGCCATTTCAATCATTCCCATTGATTGATATGAAACTCCAAGATTGTAATAGGCATCATTATATTTTGGATAAATATCAATTGCTTTCTTGTAATGCTCAATTGCTTTTTCAAAATATTTGCTTTTCACCGTAACATCGCTTGACATTTCAGCAATATTTCTGTATTCGGATGCAACTGCAATTTGTACTCGTGCACTATTTGAAAAAGAATCTAAAGATGATTCAAATAATGTCAAATTGTTTTTCCATACGTTGTTTCGTTGAATAGTAATAAAAGAAAATATTAAAATAATTGAAAATGAGATTATAAGTAAATTTATTTTTGCTTTTCCTGTGCTGAATTTTTGAAATAGAAAATACATTACAGCAATTATAAAACCGAGAGAAGGTGTAAAAAGTAAACGTTCTCCCAAGGTTGTACCTATTTTAACAAAAATATTTGTAGAAATAGAGAAAAGAGCTAAAAAGAAAAATAATCCAAAACCATCAGCCTGTTTTTTCCAAATTCTTAAAACCGCAAATATACCTATTCCTGAATATATTAATAATGAAAATATAGAGACAATATTTGTCCATGATACATTTGGGAAATGATTATAAGAATAATCAAAGGATAAAGGGAAAGGTATAATTAATAATTTCAGATAATTAGCTAAAATGTAGAATATAGTTGCAAATTCATCGGCTTTATTTGTTGATGCCATTAATGAATTGTTGATAATATCCATATCTTTTGCAAATCCCATATTAGATAAAATTGACATACGCAATACAATATAAAAAATGGATATTAATACAAATATTGATGAAATCAATATATTTATCTTTAATTTCTTTTCAGTAAAAACATAAATAAAAACCGGAATAACAGCAATTAACGGTAATGAATTTTCTTTTGACAGAAGTGCAAAAATAAAGGCTAGAATTGAAAAAATGAATTTACTGATATTGTTAGTATTTAAATACTTAAAAAGATAATATAAACACAAAACTACAAAAAGAAAAGAAAGAAGTTCGTCTCTTGATTTAATATTTGCAACAACTTCAGTATGTATTGGATGCGATGCAAAAAGCAAAGCAATTAAATATGCTAATAATGGAGTTGTATTGAAAAGATCCAAAAGAAATTTAAGTAATACAAAACATGCCAATGCATATAATAAAACATGAACAATATGACTTGCTTTGCTGCTGCCGTTAAAAATTTGATTTTCAATCGCAAAGCTTGTTAATGTAAGTGGGCGGTAAGATTGGTCGTTTTCTTTGTTGAAACCATATAAAAATCCATGAGAAAAAATATCACCGACACCTTCAATTCCTTTTAATACAAATTCGTTTTTTTTGTAAACAATATCATCATCAAGTACAAAGCCATGATTAAAAGTATTTCCATAGATTATCAGTATAAATAAAATATAAAAATAAGGAAGGTATTTATTTTTCCAAAAGTCAGATTCCGGAATTATTTTTTTTGTTAATCCAGGTTTGTTGATTTTTGACATAATATTCTAACGTATAAACTTAGCTTATTTTATAATCAATTTCTGTGATACTGAATTATTTTTAGTAGCAATTTTTACAAAATAGACACCTTTGCTATAATCACCGGCATTGATAAAAAAATTCTTTTTCCCTGCGGGGATACTTCCTTCATAAATTGTATTGATTTTTTTACCAATTATATCATACAGTTCAATACTGGCATTTATTTCTTTTTTGCATTCAACAGGGATGCAGGTAATTGCAGATGCAGGATTTGGATAAATATCATCTAATTCCAATGTATTATATTCATTCATCTCATTGATACTTCCAGGAGTATTTACAATAAATTTATAAAAACCAGCTGGAGCTGTAATCGGTCTTTGCTGAGTTTTTCCAGAGTTGGCTTTTGCAGTTATATAATACTCGTAATGGAAATATATGCCTTTGGTTGGCATCAGAAATGGTAAATTCGCTGAATAATAATCAGGTTGACCTGGAATTGCTTGCATAATAACAGAATCTGAAAACATACCAGCGACATTATAAAAGAGTTTAGCTTGTTGAATGCCTGAACGATGTTTGATATAAGCTTTTATTTCAGCATAAGGTTGAGAAAATCCATTTACAGTGTCAATAACAGGTTGATGAACAATAAGTAAAGGATCGCTTGATGCAATGCAATGAGTAATGCAATGGATAGCACCACTTGCAGAAATAGTTGAGTTACAGTTTATACCAATTACATTATAACCAGGTAGTGCTTTTTCATAAATTTGTTGAGCAATAGAATCATATTGAGCATAATAAGTTGGATATAAAAAGGTTTTGTTTACAAAAACTCCATTTGTATAAGTCAAGTAATCACCGTTTGGTGGAAAATTTCCATTTCCGGCTTCTGGTGGCATAGGCATCCTTATAACTTTATAAGGTGTTCCGAAAACAGAATTATGGGTTGCGAGTAAATACTGTAAATTAGCTTCAATCTGCGGACCATCAGCAGTTCCTGTTGGGTATTGCCCTATAAGGATTGTTTCTTCATCCAAAAGTTTCATATGCATATCAATATGATGTATTCCATCATAGGGCAGATTATTAAATTTAATATATCTGTCAATACCTAAATATTTTTTTGCAAGTGTATCTATGTCAGATTCAGTAAGATTCTGATTATATCCACCTCCCGTTGCATTCTCGTTAAGTATTAATTTTGATGAAAAGGCAGTTCCCAATCCATCACTCATAAAATTGCCGCCGGTAGCTACTAATTTATTGGGAATTTGATTAATTTCATATAAAGGAAGTCCGGTGATTTTCGACATTGTTCTTGCCAATGTATCATCCTTAGGGCGGGGACGATTATAAGTCCAATCGACAAGTAATAACGAATCTACTTCGTTGGTATATACATTATTGGCACTATAATCCCTAACCCATACCGAATTGTAAGGAGCAATCACATATTTAATATTATTTGAGTAAACACCTGAATTATTTAAAATACCTTTTACAGCAGTTGAATCGGAACAAACAATGTAAACTTTACATTCATTAACTGCTTTTTTCACAATCTGAGTTAAAACACTGGTATAGCTAGTCCATGTAATAATAAGTCCATCAATTTCTTCCCATTCAGCAGCAGAACGAACTTTGGAAACCGGAGGATAATTATAGCCTTTGGTAATATTTTGATTATTAAAATAGTAATCGTTCATCAATAGCTTTTCTCCAGGAGTTAATCCTTTAGGTAGAAATTGTGCATTAGCCTGATTATAAGATATAATTATTAAAAGAAAAATAAAATTTATTGAAAAGTTACTGATGATCTTTTTCATAGAAGTAATGAATATAATTTTTATGTAAAATTAATTTTTTTATCATTATCTGCAAAAATATTTAGTTAGCTTGTTTATGCTTTTTTTTTGATAAAATACTTTATGATAATCCAATTCACTATCAATGTTGGAAATACACCTTTTTTAAAATTATTATAATATTTTAAAATAAATGAAAAATTTTCTTAATCATTTTGGAATTAAAAGTAAATTGAGCTTCTGAAATTGCTTTTTCTTTGTTGAACTTCAGTTTTAAAATACTCATCCCAATATTTCGGAACTTCGGTTTTTATACTTTTTATTCGTTTTAATATTTAAAAATTAAGCTTTACATTTTTATTAAACAACTAAAATACATTGCTTAATGGATTTCAACTATTAATTCGTTAAAAATTATAATGTTTATAAGCTTTGTGTTTAATAAAAAATTAATTTTGTAGGAGAATATCATTGATATTGTATAACAACCTAAAATCCGCAAGGATTTTTATTAGTGCTTTATTAATAGATAGTTGCAAATTTTTATCTTCTTATAATTATTTTATAAGAAATTGTGTAATTCGTGGACAATAAAAAGAAATCTGCGGATTAAAGGTATAAAAATTAAATAAAAAAACATGAAAAAGAGTATAATCTGTATCCCCTTTTTAGGCTTACTTGCTACGTTTATCCTAATGGGTTGCAATTCAAATAAAGAGGAAAGCAAAGATAAAAAATCAAAGAAGAATTCTCAGATAAAAGTAGATGGATTTGTTGTGAGACCTTCGTTGCTGATTGATGAAATTTCAGTTTCGGGCTCTTTATTGCCATTCGAAGAAGTTGCTTTGATGAATGAAATAGCTGGAAGAGTGATTCACATGAATCTGCCTGAAGGAAATCGGGTTAAAAAGGGTACTTTGCTTGTTAAGCTTTTTGATGATGATTTACAAGCAAATCTGAAGAAAATGCAAACCCAGTTAGAAATTCAGGAAAGGATTTATAAACGGCAATCGGAGCTTTTAAAGGCAAATGGAATTAGTCAATCAGATTTTGATCAGACTTATTTACAACTAAATTCAATAAAAGCTGAAATCGAAATACAAAAAAGTATGATTCGTAAAACCGAAATATTAGCACCTTTTGACGGAATAATAGGTTTACGTAATATTAGTGTGGGTGCTTATGTTTTCAATGCTTCTGTTTTGGCAACTATCCGAATGGAGGATAAATTGAAATTGGATTTCAGCATTCCTGAGAAATATAGCAGTGAAATGAAATCAGGTCTTAAAGTTAAATTTACAGTTCATGGAAATGACGATTTGTTTGATGCAACCGTAATTGCTACAGAAGGTGGAATTGATGCAAATACCCGAAACCTGAAAGTAAGAGCATTGGTAAAAAGTAAATCCGATAAATTAATTCCCGGAAGCTTTGCAAATGTTCAGCTTACACTTGGTGAAAACAAAAATGCCATACTCATTCCTACACAGGCAATTATTCCTAAAGAAAGAAATAAAAGTGTTATAATTGCTAAAAACGGCAAAGCACATTTTGTAAAAGTTATTACAGGAATTAGAAAAGCTTCAGTTATTGAAATCATTGATGGTTTGAAGCCTGGAGATACTATAGTAACAAATGGATTATTATTTTTGAAAGAAGATGCTGAGTTATCATTTGCAAACGTAAAGACAGATAAATTATGATAATTTCAGATATTGCATTAAAACGTCCGATTGGCTCAATTGTACTAAGTCTTACAATTATTCTTCTGGGAGTTGTTGGGTATAATTTTTTAGGAGTAAGATTATATCCTGCTATAGATCCGCCTGTTATAAATGTACAAACATCTTACACAGGAGCTAATTCTGAAATTATTGAATCTCAGATTACCGAACCTCTTGAAAAATCAATTAATGGAATTGAAGGAGTTAAGTCAATTTCATCATCATCATCTGTTGGAACAAGTAATATTACGGTTGAGTTTAATTTAGATGCAGATTTAGAAAAAGCAGCAAATGATGTAAGAGATAAAGTATCTCAGGCTGTAAGAAATCTACCACAAGATATTGATGCACAACCAACGGTAACAAAATCAGATGCCAATAGCGATCCTATCATAATGCTTATAGCAAGAAGTAGTTCAATGAATGCTATTGAATTAAGTGATTATGCTGAAAATGTATTACTTGAACGATTTCAAACCATACCAGGGATAAGTTCAGTTGTTATTTATGGACAACAAAAACCTGCTATGCGACTTTGGCTTAATCCTGATAAAATGGTGGCAATGTCAATAGCTGCATCTGATATTGGAATAGCTCTTTCCAAAGAAAATGTGGAGATGCCTGGAGGAAAGATAAGAGGTAATTCAACAGAACTTATTGTAAAAACGAATGGAAGACTAACTACTGAAGAAGATTTTAACAATCTTATTATTAAACAAATAAACAATCAGGTAATTCGGTTTAGAGATATTGGAGAGGCTGTTCTTGGACCTCAGAATGAGGAATCCGGTGCTAGTATAAATGGTGCTAACGGATTAGTTATGGCATTAATACCACTACCTGGTGCAAACAGTATTGAAATTTCCGATGAATTTTATAAACGCCTTGATCAGATTAATAAAATAGTACCTAAAGGCGTAACATTAGATATCGGACGTGATAAATCCATTTTTGTAAGGCAATCCGTTAATGATGTGATAGAAACACTTGCAATTGCAATATTTCTTGTGGTTTTAATAATTTTTCTGTTTTTCAGAAATTGGATTATTGCTCTCAGACCTTTAATCGATATTCCGGTTTCATTAATCGGAACATTTTTTATCATGTATATTTTAGATTATTCTGTAAATGTTCTTACATTGCTCGGTATTGTTCTGGCAACTGGTTTGGTAGTGGATGATGGAATTGTTGTTACCGAAAATATTTTTAAGCGAATTGAGAAAGGAATGGATAAATGGCAGGCTGCTTTTGAAGGAACCCGTGAAATATTTTTTGCTGTTATTTCCACTTCTCTCACACTTGCCATTGTTTTTATACCTGTTGTTTTTTTGCAGGGATTTACCGGAAGATTATTCAGGGAGTTTGGAGTAGTAGTAGCTTCCGCAGTTCTAATTTCAGCTTTGGTATCACTTACATTAACTCCTGTTTTAAATGTCTTTTTAGGAGGTTCATCTTCTCATCATTCAAGGTTTTATCTTTCAACTGAAAAATTTTATGTAAATCTGGAGAATGGATACAGAAGAATTTTAAGTTTTTTTATTATCAGAAAATGGATTTCCTTTGCTATTCTTTTTGTATGTGTTTTATTCATATTCATTTTGTCAAAACAATTAAAATCAGAGCTTGCACCATTTGAAGATCGTAGTTTTTTACGTTCTGTTGTTACAGCTCCAGAAGGAACAGAATTTAACGCAACTCAAAAAATATTAGATAAAATTGCACGAAAACAGATGGATTCGATACCCGAAGCCCGTTTTATTCTTGCCAGATATGGTGGAATGGGTGGAATGGGAGCCAATGCAAATACAGGATTTGTAAATACTTTTTTATTAGATCCAAGTGAACGAAAATTAACACAGCAACAGATTTATGAAAAATTGTCAAAAATGTATAAAAGCATTCCTGATGCAAGAGTTATTGCCATTCAGGAAGCTACTGTTTCAACTTCTTCTTTCGGGGGTTTGCCTGTACAGTTTGTAATTCAGAATCTCGATTTTAACAAGTTAAAGCAAGTGCTTCCCAAGTTTATGGATGAGGCTCAAAGTAGTCCGTTATTCAGTAATGTGGATGTAAATTTGAAATTTAACAAACCTGAAACGAATATTACTGTTGATCGCTTAAAAGCCAGTAGTTTGGGCGTAAGTGTTAAAGATATTTCCGATGCTTTAAATTATGCATACAGTGGAGGTAGAATCGGATATTTTTTACTTAACAACAAGCAATATTTTATTATCGCACAGGTTGATAGAGAAAATAGAAATAGTCCTGCCGATATTTCATCTTTATATGTCAGAAACAATGTTGGAAAAATGATACAATTAGATAATCTGGTGAAAATGGAAGAAAACAGTAATCCACCAACATTATATCATTATAACCGTTACAAATCGGCAATAGTTTCTGCAAATCTTGCACCCGGAAAAACAATTGGTGAAGGACTTGATGAAATGCAACGTATTGCATCCAAATTGCTTGATGAATCATTTAGTACCGATCTTTCAGGTTCTTCCAGAGATTTTGCCGAAAGTAAATCAAATATTTCATTTTCACTTATACTTGCTTTAATAATGATTTATTTAATTCTAGCAGCACAGTTTGAGAGTTTTCGCGATCCATTTATTATAATGCTCACAGTACCAATGGCTATCACAGGTGCATTGTTATCGTTGTGGATTTTCGGACAAACTTTAAATATTTTCTCCGAAATTGGAATGATACTTCTTATCGGAATTGTTACTAAAAATGGAATTTTAATTGTTGAATTTGCCAATCAGAAACGAAATAGCGGACTTACAAAAAGAGTAGCGGCTTTTGAAGCAGCTTCAGCACGTTTTCGTCCCATTTTAATGACTTCATTGGCAACTATTTGCGGTGCTCTTCCAATTGCTTTTGCTTTAGGTTCGGGTGCTCAAAGCCGGGTTTCCTTAGGTATTGTTGTAGTTGGTGGTTTGCTTTTTGCATTGATTCTTACATTGTTTATTATTCCAGTAACCTATATCGTTTTCTCTGGAAAAAAAATTAAAAAACAACACAATTATTAATTATTTAAATTTTATGAAATCATTTTTTATAATAGTATTCATATTTGTATTTTCAATAGCAGAGGCTCAAACTTTATTGACTGTGGATAATGCAGTTAAGATTGCATTGAAAAATAATTATGGTATTTTGGTTGCACGTAATGATGCTGCTATTTCAAAAAACAACAATACAATTGGTAATGCAGGTATGTTTCCTAATGTTACAATAATTGGTAACGGTAGCTATGAATTGAATAATGTTGACCAAACCTATTCAAATGGTAGCGAAACCAACTATACAGGTTTATCTTCAACATCCTATAATGTTGGAACAGAACTTTCCTGGACTTTATTTGATGGGGGTAAAATGTTTATAACCAAAAATAAATTAAACGAAATAGAAGCATTGGGCGAAATACAGTTCAAAGATAAAGTTTTGCTAACACAATATGAGGTTATTTCTGCTTATTATGATGTAGTTCGTTTGAAGCAACAACTATTTTTAATCAATGAAATTATTAATTATAATACCGAGTTAGTTAAGATTCTACAGATTTCTTTTGATGAGGGTTCATTGTTGAAAACTAATCTGCTTCAGGCTAAAATTGATTTGAATGTTTATTTACAAAATGCAATAAATCAAGAATTTATTATTGATGCAGCCAAAAAGAATCTGAATATGTTATTAGGTAAAAGTGTTGATGATTTTTTTGATGTAATTGATTCCATTCCAGTTAATTATTCAATAGATAAAAATGAATTGAATGCCAAGCTTAATATTTCCAATTCTACAATCTTACTGCATAAAAAGCAAATTGATATTGCCCGACTGAGTTTAAATGAATTTAGCCGATTGAGATATCCACTTATCAATTTCAATGCAGGCTATTTTTTATCTCATACAGATAATTCAGCAGGTAATATATTGAAAAACAATTCAATTGGACCTCAATTGGGTGCATCTGTATCTATCCCTCTTTTTCAATCGGGAAACATTAACCGAAAGATTTCTATTGCCAAATTAGATGTTCAATCTGCTGAATTTGTATTTGAAAATGCTAAACTCCAGATAAAAAAAGAGTTGCAAAATAATATTGTTAGTTTTGAAAATCAGCAACGTTTATTGAAAATAGAAGCTACTAATAACGAATTTACAAAAGAAATGCTCGAAATCAGTATGCAGAGGATGAAATTAGGTCAAACGACTTCCTTAGAAGTACATCAGGCACAAGAGAATTATGTTCAATCCTTTACCCGATTGATTAATATAAAATTTAATCTGAAAATTGCAGAGACTAAAATGAAACAATTAATAGCAGAATTGTAGTATAAGTTTTTGATTAATAAATTGCTGTTTGTTATACTGTAGGAAATTTCATAACATGAAAAGAATATTTTTCCTTATTTAATGGTTATAGAATATTTTTGGATACAAGACATTCCCTTTTAGCAAATAATTTTTATTATTTATTTTAATATCACTTTGAATTAAAGCACTTTAGAAAAAAGCAAACGAAATCAGTAATGCAAAATCAGAATTAATTGCTTTATTAAATTGTGAAAAAATTTGTAATGAAAAAGAATATTTTTAGTACGATTCAACTTATTTTTATTTTCAAAACAGATTTTATTTTCTAATTTTACAGCTAAAATTGAAATAGAGGAAAATGAATACTGCGTACTTGCTTTTAGGTGGAAATATAGGTGACAGAGAAATAGTTATAGCTAAAGCCGCTGAACTTATAAATTCTGCTTGTGGCAAAATTATAAAACAGTCTTCACTTTACGAATCTGCACCCTGGGGTTTTATAGATAACAATATGTTTATTAATCAGGTAATTCAAATAGAAACTGCAATGACGGCAGATGAATTATTGGAAAATCTGTTGAATATTGAATTGCTTTTAGGTAGAACCCGCAATAATTCAGCAAACTACACTTCGAGAATAATAGATATTGATATTTTGTTTTTTAATGATGATATTATAAATGAGGAAAAATTAAGGATACCACATCCATTATTGCAGGAAAGACGCTTTACACTCGAACCACTCAAAGAAATTGCAGCTGAATTGGTGCATCCGGCATTTAACAAGACTATTTCAGATTTATTAAATGAATGCAATGATTATACAAAAATTACTAAATTTACTTTTTAATATATAAATGATACATTATAACTACATTGTAATTGAAGGAAATATCGGAGCAGGAAAAACTTCGCTTGCAACAATGATAGCAGAAGAATATAATGCCAAACTAATTTTAGAACAGTTTGAGGAAAATTCATTCTTACCCAAATTTTATAAAGATCCTGATAAATATGCATTTCCACTTGAACTCTCTTTTTTAGCAGAAAGGTATCAGCAACTTAAAACACAACTTATTACACAAGACCTTTTTAAAGATTTTGTAATAGCTGATTACTTTATTGATAAATCTTTAATTTTTGCTCAAAACAATTTGCAATCAGATGAATATTCGTTGTATTCCAAACTTTTTAATATTATAAATCCAACATTACCAAAACCCGAATTGTTGGTTTACCTATATGTAAATATTGACCGCTTAAAAAGTAATATTAAGCACCGTGGCAGAAGTTATGAACAGGATATAAAATCTGAATATCTTGAAAAAATACAAGCCGGATATTTTGAATATATTAAGCATTTGCCCGAAACCAAGATTCTGATTATTGATACAAATCCAATTGATTTTGTTAATGATAATAGTGGTTACAAACTTTTAACGGATCTTATTTTCAAAGATTATTCTAAGGGAATTCACAGAATTAGTTTGTAATTTTTACTTCCAAAAAAAGTATAAATACTTTAATTCTCAATTTAAATGACTAATAAAATTGTCTTTATATAAACTTCAATTTAAACTATGTTTTAATATTAGTAAATTGCAGATTTAAAATCTTATTTTTCAGAATCTTCCTTAATCAAAAACAAAATAATACAATATAAATTAAAAAATAATCTTCCTGTATTTTTTTGCTTTTTTTTGAAAAATATACTATTAATTTATAAAATTCTACAGTACATTAACTAAAGTCAAAACAATCATAATTAGCTTTTTATAAAAAATATAAAATCATTTGTTAAAAATTATTTGTTAAAAAAATAAAAAATAAAAAAAAATCATATTAACTTTGTGAAGCTATTAACAAAAATTCTATAATAAACGATTTTAAGTATTATTACTTTATGAAATTAATATCATTATCCTTTCCAACAATAAAATGTTTTGCTATTTATAGTGCACAATATCATTTAAATAAATATCTATTTGGTGGATTTTGGATTAGTATTTTATGTTTATAGTAATTTAAAACTGAATTGTATTCATAAAAAAATAAATCTTTAATTAGTAATAAATAATAAAAACATGAAAAAAGCTTTACTTTTTATTTTAACGATGTTATCATTTTTAACAATAGTTAAAGCAGCTTATTTTGAAAGACAGCCTTATACAATTAGTCAACCAAATGGAATTACAATAAACTGTTTCGTATCCGGTGATGAATTTTTCAACTGGATACATGATGGAGAAGGATATACAATTATTCAGGCACCAAATGGTTTTTATTATTATGCTGAAAAAAATGGAGATATCATTCAAGCTTCTGATTATCTGGTTAATAGTGTAAATCCGGCAGATGTTGGATTAAGCAAATGGGTTAAAATTTCAAAAGCAGAATATCTAAGCCGACGTACAGCCAGATATAGTTATGAAAAAACTGCCAATAATGGGCCAAGCAATGCTCCACATTCAGGTACTATGAATAATCTGGTGGTTTATATTAGATTTTCCAATGATGCTGAATTTTCAACAACCAGACAAGTATATGATAATAAATTTAACCCAACTACTGGAGTTTCACTTAAATCCTATTTTAAGGAAGTGTCATATAACAACCTGACTATAAGCAGCACTCATTATCCTGCATGTGCATTAACTACAAATTTATCCTATCAGGATTCCCATGCCCGTGGATATTTTCAGCCATATAATGCAAGTACAAATGCTATCGGATACTCCACAGAAACAGATAGAACAACAAGGGAACATAGCCTTCTTGTAAGTGCAATTAACTGGATAAATATAAACTCACCGGTATCAACTACTTTAAATATTGATGGTGATAACGATAATAACATTGATAATGTTTGTTTTATTGTGAAAGGCAATGCAGGTGGTTGGAATGATTTATTATGGGCTCACAGATGGTCATTATATACCCAAAACGTATATATTAATAGTAAAAGAGTATATGGATATACTTTTCAACCAGAAAATCAGGTGGATGTTACTACTCTTTGCCACGAAATGTTTCACGCCTTAGGTTCTCCCGATTTATATCATTATGATGATGGAGGCTTAAATATTAGCCCTGTATGGGATTGGGATCTGATGGAAAGTGGAGCTGGTCACATGTTGACTTATATGAAGTGGAAATATTCAAATCAAACATGGATTACTTCAATTCCTCAAATAACTACAAACGGAACCTATACATTAAATCCAGTAACTTCATCAACTAATAATTGTTACAAAATAGCTTCACCTAATTCATTGACAGAATATTTTGTTGTGGAATACAGAAGTGCAAGCGGAACATTCGAAACAAATATACCTGGGTCAGGATTAATTGTTTACAGAATTGATACACAGGAAAGTGGAAATGCTAACGGGCCGCCTGATGAGGTTTATATATATAGACCAAATGGAACTACAACGGTTAATGGTGTTCCTGATAATGCATTTTTCTCATCCACTGTTGGAAGAACTGCAATTAATAATACAACAAATCCAAGTTGTTTCCTTCAAAATGGAAGTGCAGGAGGATTAAATATTTCAAACGTTACTTCTGCTGGTGCAACAATATCCTTTAATATTAGTATCCCTAATTCCTGTACACCACCAACAACGCAAGCAACTGCTTTTACCTCTTCATCTCTAACAAACAATTCAATGACAATAGGTTGTACAAGAGGGAATGGCTCTTCAATATTAATTGTTGCCCGACAAGGTGGTGCTGTGAATACCAATCCAATTGATGGCACAACCTACACTGCCAATGCTGCTTTTGGAAGCGGTACACAAATAGGAATAGGTAATTATGTTGTTTATAATGGAACTGGGAATTCTGTTAATTTAACAGCTTTAACTTCAGGAACTAATTATCAATATGCAATTTATGAATACAATTCAACAGGATTGTGTTATAAAATACCCGCATTAATTGGAAACGCAACTACAACAGGAACAGCTCCCTGTAATTATTGTACTTCAAATGGAAATTTGGATTATCTAACAAGTCTGACTTTGGTAAATTTTAATACCATCAATAATGCAACATCAAAAATTGCTGCTTATAATGATTATACGACAATTTCAACTACTGTAAATAAAAATTCATCTTATAATCTTATAGCTAAATTAAATTCAGATGGAAATTATACAATTCATGCTTTTGCCTGGATTGACTGGAATAAAGACTGTGATTTTTTAGATGCTGGAGAATCCTATGATTTGGGAACTGCAACAAATGTTTCTAATGGAATAACTTCCTTGTCACCATTATCTATCACAGTTCCATCAAACGCAGTTACAGGAACTACAAGAATGAGGGTAGCTGCAAAATTTGACAGTGATCCATCTTCTTGTGAAACTGCTTTTGATGGTGAGGTTGAAGATTATACAATAAATGTTACATCAGGCTCAAATTTAACTGTATTACCTTCAATACAAAACGTTGCATCAAGTGCAGGAAGTACTTCTTTTACTGTAACTTCCAGTGTTGCTTGGAGTGCGGTCAGCAATCAAACCTGGTGTACCGTAACTCCTTCAGGAAGTGGAAATGGAACATTAATAGCCAATTTTACTTCCAATCCTTTAACTTTATCACGTACGGCAATTATTACAGTAAGTGGTACTGGTGTAAGTCCGATTGCTGTAAATGTAGTTCAAAGTGGTCTTACAACTGCCATCTGGTCTTCAACCATGTCGAATACTACAGACTGGACTGTAACTAATGCTGCAAATGCTACACTTGCAAATCAATGGGTTAGATTAACAGATACGTCTTATGCTTCTTCAAATTGGAAGCTTTATGTTGGACCATATATGGGATCAGCAACTCCTATGAATGGTGTTTATTATTTTGATGGAATTACAAATTTAGTAAACGGAATTTTTGGAATTTCTAACTCAAGATTAACCAATTCAACTCCTATAAATACGATTGGGCATCCTTCTATAAGAATAAAATTCTATCAATTGTATAAATCCTTTAATGCTGATTCTACATTTTTGGAAATAAGCAGTGACAACGTAAATTGGTATTCAATTGATGTTAATCCAATTGCTACTGCCAATCAATATGCTTATGGTTGGAAAGAATTTAATATTGGACCATGGGCTGGAAATAAAGCTCAGGTATGGATCAGGTTCAGATTTTATGCCCCGGCTGTTGCAGGCACTCCGCCACAAAGTCAATACAGTGGTGGATATGGTTGGATGATAGACGATGTGTCTATTGAAGATAATCCTCAGAATTCATTATCAATAGATAAATTATGGATTTATGATGGTTACACACAAATACCAGTTGCTCAAAACAGACCTCTTGCATTACAGGCACAAGTAACAAACAATGGTGCTGCAACACAAAATAATTTAAAACTTAAAGCTTTAGAATTAAGCACTTCTACAATTTATAGTAATTCATATTCTCAATCCTTACTTTCTGCAGCAATTGATACTATAGATCTTGATAGTATTACATTACCTAATGTGGCTGGTGATTATTATATTGCACCTTTTGTTAGCAGCGATAATTTGCAAGTACTATATAATGACACATTTAAGATAACCTTAAACAATACGAATCAATTTTCACGAGACTATAATAATTATATTAGCTCAAGAGGTTACAATGGCACTCCATACATAGCTGCAAATTTATTTGAAGTAAAACAGCAAACAACTGCATCAAGTGTCAATTTTGTAGTTAATTTAGCAACCAAAGCAAATTCTGTTATTAAAACAGTATTATATAGAGGATTGGGGCAGGATAGAACATTAATTGCTGAATCAAACTATTTTACAATAACATCTGCCAATATTCCAACTACAACAGGTTTAAATCCTCCATCCATTACAGTACCATTTACTTCTCCTGTTTTATTGGTTCCAGATTCTTTTTATTGGGCAGGTGTTCAGTCTTATGGTGGTATAGATACTGTCAGGATTGCTGTTGACAATACAGCTCCTTTACAAAATTATTATGAGTCAGCATTATATCTTAATAGTCAATGGTACGTTTGGTCAACAGATCAGGTTTATCCTTCCATGATACGTCTTAATCTGGCCGGATCAACACTTAGTGTAACTCCTTCGAGTCAAAATGTAAGTTCAACAGCTGGTAGCACACAATTTGCAGTAACTTCCTCTGTTGCTTGGACTGCAGTAAGTAATCAAACCTGGTGTACGGTTACACCTTCAGGCACTGGAAGTGGAAGTTTGGTTGCCAATTATTCAGCAAACACATCAGCTTCAACACGTACTGCAACAATAACTATTACTGCAAGTGGATCAAATCCTGTTTTGGTTACAGTAGTTCAATCTGGAACCGGAGGTGTTATTTGGCCACAAAGTTTTGAAGAAGCTAATTTTCCACCAACAGCATGGACAGTTCAAAACCCAATAGGTGGAACTGGATGGGAAAGTTCATTGGTTGGCACAACCCCAGTACCCGGATTTACAGGAGGAACTGTAACTTCATGCCCGGGTGGAGGAAATAAAATGGCTTTGGTTTATTATGGAAGTGGTTCAGTTACATCGAATAATCAATGGTTGATATCACCTTCTATTGTAGTTACTGCCAACAAGGTATTAAAATTCTATATGCGTAAATTTGGATCCTATGCTGATACACTGTATATAAGAGTTTCAACAACAAATAATCAAACTACCAGTTTTACCAGCCAATTAGCAATGATTGGATTTGCTGCTGCAGATTCGGGTTGGGTTCAATATACTTATAATTTAGCTGCTTATAATGGTCAGCAGATATATATAGCTTTTAATGAAAAAATAAATGATAATCAAACGGATGGAGCTGCATTATTCCTGGATATGGTAGAAATTGCTGATAATTCAAGTAATCCAACTTTAAGTGTAACACCATCATTGCAAAACGTAAGTTCAACAGCAGGAAACACACAGTTTACAGTAACTTCAAATGTTTCATGGACAGCAAACAGTAATCAAACATGGTGTACTGTAACACCTTCAGGGACAGGAAACGGAACAATTACAGCGAATTTCACATCCAATGCATCAACATTGGCACGTACTGCAACCATCACTGTGAATGGAACAGGTGTTGTTTCTCAAAATGTAACTGTAATTCAATCTGGAACCGGAGGTGTTATTTGGCCACAAAGTTTTGAAGAAGCTAATTT
>CAZYEM010000040.1:0-21466 GCA_964646395.1 uncultured Bacteroides sp. | reverse complement strand
GAGCTGTCCAGCTGCTGAATTATTTGGTAGGATCATGAAACCACTTCAACCCAAATCTGCTCCAGCAAATGATGCGACAACGGCTGATTTAATTTATGAAATCTGGGACAATAAAATACGTAAATTACATATTCAAGTGAAAGATGTGATTCCACTACGAAAATGGGTTCACATTGCGATTACTACCACAAATAATGATGCGTTTAAACCTGGTCTCAAAATCTATCGAAATGGAGAGGAGGTTCATGCAGAAACAGCGGCGTGGTTGCCTCAGACCAATGATACGTCAAATAATTACATTGGAAAATCAAATTGGTCCACGGTAACAAGCCCCTATCAAAATGCGGATGAGCTCTTTAAGGGAAAAATGTTTGACATTCGTGGATATGATACATTAATGACAGAAAAGAAAATTAAAGATACGGTTGAATGGGGAAAAGAAAAGTTGGGACTTAATGAAAAAGAGGACTAAACCATTATACCATTATACCATTATACCATAATACCATTCTTCTTATACCATTTCTCCAATTGTTCCATGATTTGATCCTGAACATCCTTTCTTCGTCCCTTCGACAATAAGAGAACCCATGGCTGTAGCCCAGAAATATGTGCTAGATGTTGACATTCACCATCTATTTGTAATTCTTGCTGAAACTCTATCAAACAACATGTCTGTGGAAGCGCCCACAATTTCGCCCATTTCTCCTGCGTATCCTGTCCACCTATCAGAATACACAATGATGATCCAATGAACGCATCATAAGATGCATAATCCTCTTCTGAAATAACACGAATCGTCCACTCTTCGTTCTTCTCCAATAAAAAGGGAACGATCCGATCATTCACATATTCTATGGTCAATACATCATCCAGTATAATGGTACATACCTTTTCTGTAGGCTTTTCCATCCAAGTAGGAAGCATCTGACGCAGGCAAGTAATGTCTTCCATTCCCAATTCGGAAGAAGAGGGACCAGGAAGAAATCCAACGACTTCATCGCACCAGCATGCTGTTGCATCATCAAAGAGAGGACAGGAAGGCAAGTCGCATTGAAAATA
Source organism: uncultured Bacteroides sp. (assembly GCA_964646395.1). GTDB lineage: Bacteria > Bacteroidota > Bacteroidia > Bacteroidales > JACABE01 > JACABE01. The sequence goes on along the minus strand of CAZYEM010000040.1, from coordinate 20,404 downwards.
GGAGAGATAGGTCAGAAATGGTTTATGAATCCAGAAAGAAGCATCTGGATACATGGTACGAAGACGCATACAACGTGAAAAATAGTGTAAAATATAAGTGTCAGGATGTTTCAATAGAGCCGTGTTCATAAAGGGAATGGCAATCATTTTCTTTTGTTGTTGAAGAGGTGTAAAAATAGATACATTTGCCTCTTTCCAATAATTAAATCGTGGTTCATCTTGATGCTTTCCCGTATAAATATGATATAAATCATAGACAAGCCCATTGGGTGATACGCACGCATTTTTCCACGAATAGACAGGAATGGCTGGTTCAAAATAGTGATTTTCGACAGAAGGTTCCCATTGATAGCGCCCTGCCTTCTCTAACATCGTACAATACGTAATCTCATTCGACATGGAAGAGCTCTTTACTTCAAAGGATACGAGTTCATTACAGATACATTGCGGGGCATAGACAGGCAATATCTCCTGCTTGGTATCAATGATGTAGGTGGGAGCTAAATTGATATAGAGATCTGATTTAATGTAGTCTTTCTTACTATAATTACGAACATTGCTTTGATGAAGATGAAAGGTTTGAAAGGAGAGACCAGGGTTGGAGAGCAAAAATCCTTGACGAAGAATGTGTCCTGCAAAGGCATTATCACATCCAGGTTGTCCTAGTGAAAATCCAAAGGTCGCCTGATTCCATACACGTTGTTTGATGGATTGGGATAAGAAAATCCAGGCATCTTGGGAATCGGCACGAGGACCAAATAGTTTCGCCTGACCCATCTCATCGATGTCCCAACGAAGAAGGGCAAGCATCCGGTCCTCCATCTTCATCTTCCACAATTCCAATAGAGAATCGCCAAAATAGATGTCCGCGTTACAAAGAATGGTATAGACATTCGCAGGAACAGAATCTTTCACATATTTCAAAAAATCAGCATACAAGAGTCGTTTTCCAATGATGATCTGTTTGATTTTTTCAGAGCCAGGAATGACCAGTTTTCCTTTCAGAGGTCCTTTCTTATGAACTTGATTCCACTCACTTGATAAATCCGTTTCATTCAATAAGACAATCTGATCCAGATGAGGACAGGCACAATTACGAAGAAGACACTCTTTGATTTCTTTGTGGCGTGATAGATCCGAATGACGAAAGAATTGTGTGACCATCCATGCTTGACCAGGTGTTTCATTGTAGGTATAGGCAATATCTGGTTGGCTCGTCTTTCTTTCCTCTGACGCCTGACAATCGACGACGCGATGATAACGACAGAGGACAGCAAAGATAGCGACAGCATCTGCAGCAGTTCCATCCCATGGTTTTACAAGAAAGGGATACGAAGAGAGAATATGATTCAATGGAAGAATATTATCAAAATGTTCTACCCAGAAGTCTTCTGATTTCTGTTCCATAATGGAAGGTGAAAGAAGAATCATGGTAAGCTTCTTGGAAATGGGAAGAAGATCCTTCAGAAAGGTGTCGATGTCGGTGGAAAGGGTTATAATAACAATCCCGACAATGTTGGACTGTGTAGGATAGTTAGACCATGTATGATAATCAGAAAGGCTAGTAACGATTCCATCCCATTTAGACCACGATACGGTATTCACTTGCTTTTGTAACCATACGAGCGTGCGTTGATTGCGAACGGATGGTGCGTTCAAATTCAATATCTTAGGTGGAACGGGAGTACTCATTGTAGAAAGATAGAAGAATACTTTATATCCTCATAAAAACTCTTAGGCTCTAAGAGAATGTCAGGCTATCCCTATCCACCCTATAATGAGCAAACACAAACGTTACCCCCTTATAATGCGACAAATTTTAATAGCGGTAATGCGCCCGTTTACAATACGCTTTTATCGTTTGCCAAGAATTCGCCTAATTATCCATTGCCACAGGATTCCAATCAGGATATGATTCATCGCAATCGTGCCAATATTGCGTATTTTAGCAACATGAATCAAAAAACACAGCTGGTTAAAACAATGAATGAGACGACGCCATCCAACGCTCCTTATCCACAGTTTAAGTCAGAAGGAGAACGCATCATGTATCGTCAGGGACTACTTATGACAGCAGCCAGAAATCAGTTTAGTGGACAAAATCCGACAAGCCCTGCAGGTGTACCCTGTAGCACGATTTATGGCATTATTCAGTCGACACCCGAAGTACCAGGCTAAGGAATTACAATTGTTTGGTATAGACTGGTAATAGGATATGTGGATGGTTTATATGAATAAAATTGTTTTTTTCCCAGAAGGGATGGGGATAGATGTTTGTGACGAGCCATACTTTGGTTGTACCTGACTCTTTGATGTCATTTAACACAGTGGTAAGGATCTGAGAACCTAATCCTCTGTTTTTATATCGTTCATGGGTAATATAGAATAAATGTATTTTTCCAGTGTTTGGAGTGTATTCAATAAATCCAATTTCCTGACGAGTCTGATCGCAATATGTAATGCGTTTCTTATCATAGCCATATTCAGAATGTGTTACATAGGAAGTAAAATCAGAAAGGTGTAATGGAAAGAATCTTCGTAGTATTTTTATCATGTAATGAAAATACTGAGAAAAATCTTTATATCAAAAAATAAGAATAATTGTGATTGGTGCGATTAGACAAATTGTTCTTTGAATTCAGTAATGACCTGACAGAGCGCAGCGACATCCTCTTTACTCACTCGGAGGATTTTTGGCTCGACTGGGTGCCTTTCTAGGATTTCGTGCGGCTTTGCGTGGCTTCGTAGGCTTGATGATGCTGTCACGGAGCTTGTCTCGCTCTTGTGTGAAGAGGGACTCGCGGAAGTGCTGGAGATGGATGGAGACTCGATCGCGCCAGTCAGGATAGTAGACGATGCTATCGGTGGCGGCATCATAGGTTCCAATGGGGGTGCAACGGGCGCCTGGTTTTCCTCCGTCAAGCTCGAAGGTATGGATGGTGGATTCATGAAGATAATAAGGAATGCCTTTGATGTGTTTAATTTCAAACTGGATAGACATGATACGTTTCCTCTTTTTAAATAGTAAGAAGTGATCAATTTTTAGTGGTTGGCGATCAGACACGAACGATCAGTGGAACGGGAGCAACGGGCATCTTTGGAGCAGGAAGAGGTTTTCCTCGTTCTGAATCACTAGAGACACCCTTATTCACTTTTCGGCGAAGGGGATCGGACATGGAAAGGGGTTTTCCTACTTCTGTTTTATCCATTCCAGGAATACCTTTATTCATTTTTCGACGAAGGAATTCATAGGGTGTCGGTATTTTTGTCAATATTCCTGTACGTGGTACTTCGGAGCGTTTAAATATAAAATAGAAAAGCAGAATAATGCTAAAACAGATGATAATGTATAATATAAAAAAATGGGTAGATGAATTCATTCTATTATGATGATAAGAATTATTAACGACCTCCACCGCGACCACCTCCACCTCCACCGCGACCACCTCCACCTCCACCGCGACCACCTATACGACCACCTCCACCGCGACCACCATGACCACCTCCACCTCCACCTCGATATCCACGTCCCCTGTAACCATAACCACCATTACTGCCACCTGACCACCATCCTGTCCAATAAGGCCAATCATTATAGCTACCTGCTGACCAAGGCCACCACACTGATTCGGGGTAAACAGTTACAGGTACTTGCTGAATGATAATGGGAGTGGGACGATAACGCTGAACAATGAAATAAATAACGAATAATAAAGCACCGCCATATAGTAAGGTTAAAAGTATAGTAGATGGATTCATATCGCTCTACTATGGCTTTTGTTTCAAATATACGCTTATTCATTTCCCCACCAACCAACGTCTGTCACCATCTTTTCAGGAATCTCAGCATCATCATAAATGGAAGTAATGGTCGTCGATGGATACGTAATATCGCCCTTCCACCAGCCCACCTCTGACTCTGTCGGACCGGTTCCACCACTACGCATACCACCTGATGGACTGGGTCCGCCACTTCCTAACGCACTGGGCTTAAATCCAGGTCCAGACTTTGGCCAGAATCCATTTTGCCCATACTTTGTGGGATCCTGCTTCATCATTCCAAGTTGATTATAACCCCATGTAGGAGATAGTTTATTCGGTTCTCCAGGAAAGAGTGCTTGAGCAATAGGTGAATTATAAATTGTTGTACTACCAGGTGTATATCGAACAGAATAAAGCATTTTAACAAAAAAATAGATCACACCAATAAAAATAGCTCCGTAGATACATGTTATAAGCTGTGTCATAGCTCCTATTCTATTTTAAGTTTATTGTTTCCGAAGTTCTTTATCAATGTGAAGTAAGATTTCTTGTTGTACATTGGGTTGAAACTCACGAAACATGGGAAATTTAAAATGAGCAATACTGTTCAGCCTAGAAAGATGTGTTTTTGGTGTATCATATGATTTGGTAGGTGATTTAGGGGATTGATTGGTAGGGGATTGCGGCGAGCATTGATAAATATGTAGTGGTAATGGGGTTTTGAGGGAATATGTAGAGGAGATTTTTTTATCCTCTCTTGATTCGGAGCATCCCATTGCTATGGTATGGCGTCTATCCATTTTAAGCGAATTAAAAGTCCGCATCCAACGCGAAGCTCATTTCATTTACTGATTTACCGACTCCAGATTTGGCATACGATGTCACACGTTTCTCAAAGAAATTATCCTTGCCCTCTAGCGAAATGCGTTCCATAAAATCAAACGGATTCACAGTCGAATAAATCTTGCCATATCCAAGTTGAGTGGACAAACGATCCGCCACAAATTCAATGTACTGCGCCATTAATTTATCATTCATGCCCACCAAATGGCATGGAAGCGCTTCTGTAATAAATTGTTTCTCAATCTTCACGGCTTCGCGAATGATTTTGTGAACTTTGTTTCGCGTTACTTTCTTCTCGATTTCCTCATAAAGAGCGCAGGCAAAATCGGTATGAAGACCTTCATCACGTGCGATGAATTCATTGGACGTTGTTAAACCAGGCATGAGACCGCGCTCCTTTAGCCAATAAATCGCACAGAAAGATCCACTGAAGAAGATACCTTCCACAACCGCAAAGGCAATAAGACGAGTGGCAAAGTTCTCTGTTTTGGATTCAATCCACTTCTGAGCCCACTGTGCCTTCAAGGTCACACAGGGAATGGTTTGAGTGGCTTGGAACAAGGCAAGTTTCTCTGCTTTGTCTTCAATGTAGGTGTCAATGAGTAATGAATATGTCTCATTATGTATTGCTTCCATCATAAGCTGAACAGAATAGAACTGACGTGCCTCAGGAATCTGAATTTCGCTCATGAAACGAGCCGCAATGTTTTCTTGGATAATGCCATCGGAACCCGCAAAGAATCCGAGCACATTTTTAATGAAATGCTGCTCCTTCTCATTCAATCGCACCCAATCTTTCATGTCTTTCGCCAAGTCAATCTCTTCAGGCGTCCAAAAGACAGAAACGTGATCCTTATATTTTTGAAAGAGTTTGGGTTTCATGATGGGAAAGAGAGTGAATCGGTTTGGATTTTCCCGCAGAATTGGCTCCACAAAATCGTCCACTTCCTTCAACGGTTCAATGTCGTCCACATGGCACGCTAAGGCACGCAATAGTGGTGAATTAAAGGCACATCGTGACGCAAGTGGCTTACTTGGAACAATAACGGGGAGATCCATTCCGAACACAATATTAAAACCGGAGAAAGAAGTATCGTCCATTCTACCGATTCTATTACAGTGGGTCACATCAAATTTCATGATTGATTCGCTAATCATATTATAAATTATTGAATCAATCCTCTAAATTTCTGATAAGAGTGAAATAAAATGCCTGCTTTTTCTCGAATGGGGTGAGCATGATGGAAATAGAGCAATTCAGGTAGAAAAGGAAGAAGAGTAGATGAAAATTGGGTAGATGATAAAATCGGTTCTAAAGAGGGTAGATTGGGAATTGCAATTAAATCAATGGAAGGCTGATAGGATAATGGAGCAATGGGATTCTCTTTGGTAGTATAGGTGTCATAAATCGGTAGAAGATTGTGTGGATTACCCAAATCGCAGCTAATGTCACAAATGACTGATAAATGAACGGGATCATATAAATCAGCTGGTTTATGGATGATTTTGGATGGTTGAAGATCCGCTCGTAGTAAAAAGGGCGGATAGGTGACATGGATTAATGAGGTAGCATGAATGAGAATATCATGCTTTAATATCTCTTCTTTTGATAGTGTATCCTTACTAGTCAAAATGGTACAATTCATCTCAAATCGGTCAAGAATTTCCTTACAACTTCTACCTACCACTCCATATCCAATGAGAAGAACCTTGGGTCGGTGATAGGTTGATAATCGTTCCAACATTTCGGAATAGATTTCTTCATTAAAATCAGGAATGACAGTAATTTCCTTCTTATTTTTCTTCTGAAGACGTTTGTAATACGTCATAAGTGCTAGATACGATCCAATCTTTCCAGACTGTTTACAGAAAGAGACAACACGTTTTTGTTGCTTATCCAGCAAATATTCATAGTCAATAAAGACAGAAGAAGACAACTTACTAAGTGTTCCTCGATAATTAGGTTGTTCTTTAAAGCAATGGGCAAAATGTAGATGGGTCTGACGTTTGGATAGTGGATGAATCGTTCCTTTTAGTCCAATCACATAGGAATCCTGTGAAGCCATCCAACTATCTTTCTTCACGATGACTGCACCTTTTAGTCGATAGCTTTCATCGGTAAAGCAACGCGTAGGTGATGATTCGACAAGAACATTAAAATAAGGAAGTAAGGCTGTCACATCGTCAGGTACAATCGTTGTGCGGGCATCCAATGGATTTTCTTCTGCACGAAGAATGAGATCGGGTTTTCCATAGACGTCACGATATAATTGCTGGTATGCCATCCAATTGTAATTGACAATAACAGGATTTGTCATACGGGGTGACATCTGTTGTACAATGGGTCCATTGTGATATTTTCCATATAATACTGCGCTGATATGCAACAATAGATGAAATGCTGGCATTTCTTTGTCTACTGGTTCTAATTGAAGATCATAGAGAATGAGATTGGATTCTTCGACAGGAAGTAGGTAGGCACATCCTTTGGTCACACAGTTCTTGATGAGATTCTGATAGGGGAGAATATCAAGGGAAATAGAGGGGAGACACAAGGAATGTTGAGCCAAGAGGACGAAAAAATTCATGAGACCTGCCAGGTATTCTTCAGGAAACCAGTCTAAAAATCGTATTTCAATGCCATGATTTTTAAATTTATTGAAATTGATGTCCGCGCCAATTTCTTGATTCATTTGATAGGGGGTGTCCTCTAATTGATTATACCAACGTTTAGGATCCTCTGCTTTCTTCATCAATAGCAATTTTCCGTTCACAGGTCGTTCGGTATCAAAGGTTTGAAGAGAAATATAACGGCTCAGAGTAACACGTAAACTACCCATCGAATATTTCATAGAATTTGTTTGATCTGTTAATGCCAGGATATCAGGTGTACCATAGCAGGCAACAATGAGGGGTTCTACCATTTGAATGCATTTGATCAGTTGAAGATGTTGACGAACAAAGGCAGGTTTATCGACGATGGTACCATGTTGTAATAAAGTAGGAAGTGTCATATTGATATGATAGGTGCCATTATTACATAGAGCAAGATGTTTGTTAGCGGATGATAAGAAAGTGGAAATGCCATAATTATGATGGGGGTATTCAATGGGACCGATTCCCCATTTTTGAAAAAAAGGAGAGACTTCATTAAGAAAGCTCTGTTTGATGGTAACGAGCTCCTTTATACAATCTGATACTGTGGTATTACAAAATCTCTGTGTAATGAATTCAATGGAATCGCCATCAAATACTAGCGATGTATCATACATGCTCTTATACAGGCGACTTTCACGCAGAAGAGCCGAATGAATCGATTCGGTAAAGGCAGGGTTGGGTTGGGGAATTTCTTGATAGGTGGTACGATGATGCAGCTGTTTATCGGTCTTATCAAATGTATGAGCGTTGATGTAGTTGGGATAGGTTAGTTTTTTACAGGTATATAATTTCTTAATGCAGTCAATAAGCGGTTCAGATTTAAAATTATTAAAATAATTAACGCTGTATCTTTCACTCTTGAGTGAGAGTGTAGCAAAATCCTTGGAATTATAAAGGGGTTTCTTTATCATGAGATAGGATTCATTTTCAATACCGATTCCCCAAAATAAGGTAGTATTTTCATGATAGGATTTCATGTATCGCTCGTGCTTCTCATCGACGATGTCATGAAAGACATGAACCGTATTTACATTTTTACTATGTTTCATTTCATTTTGTAATTCCGTATCGACTGTATTTTCAATTTGAATATGACCTGATTGATTCATATTTCTCTATAGAAAGTAAATAAAAATATAACTATTTTTATACTCATTACATCATTTGTATTTTATATTTATTGAATCAACCAATCAATCGGGTCTTTTCCCATTTCTGTGAACCATGAATTGACGGTGGAAAACGGGCGTGTTCCAAAGAATTTTTTGGCACTGAGTGGTGAAGGATGTGCCGATTCAAAGACACGATGCCGATTCATGTCCAGATACATGGCAATGACTTTTTTTTTCACTTGTGCTGATTTACCCCATAATACAAAGACGACATTCTTTGTTCGTGCGGCAATCGTACGAATAAGCTGATCGGTGATTTCTTCCCATCCGATTTTTGCGTGAGATTGCGCTGCATGTGCTTCTACTGTGAGAACCGTATTCAGAAGAAGAACTCCCTGCTTGCTCCATGATACCAATGAGCCATGTGAAGGCGGGGTATGACCCATATCTGTTTGTAATTCTTTATAGATATTGGTGAGGGAACGAGGCAAAGGACGAACATCGGGTTGAACGGAGAAGGATAGACCACACGCATGTCCAGGAGTAGGATAGGGATCTTGTCCCAGAATCACCACACGAACGGATTCCAACGGTATCGCCAATGCTGCCCAAATATCTTCTTTGGTAGGTAAGAATTCTTTTGTGGATAACACATTCGACAGATTTTGTAGAGCGGATTCACAAGAAGAGAGGGATGATTTCCATCCATCAGGAATGGAATCATAGAGCCAATTGGGGACGATTCCAGGCTCTTTTTCATCATCTTCCTTCTTATCTTCCTTCTCATCTTCCTTCTCATCCGTTTCCAACTTGTTCACTTTTATCACACGATGTATGTTGGGCTCTACCATTTCTTTATCAGAGGGTTTTAAAGAAGGAATTTCTAATGATAGAATTGGCGACCAAGCAACATCTTTATAGAATGCCTTTACTTTCGGGTGCGCCTTAAACGCAACAGGGTCAAAGTCATAGACATAGAGACCCTCTAAGGAACGAGCGCGTGCCAACGCAACATATGCCTGACCGAATTCAAAGTTACCTGATCCAATATCAATGAGTGCGGTATCCAGTGATGCTCCTTGTGCCTTGTGGGTGGTATATGCCCATGCGAGACGAAGAGGGACTTGGGTACGAGAGACAAATTCATATTCTTCAATGGGCCATCCGTGCGTTCCAATCGTTCGTCGCGCGCCATTGACAAACTCAATGATAGGAAGTTCTGTGGCGGAACAGACACCTACCATGACACCACGTGATCCATTTACCAATCCAGCAGGTGGATCAATGTTAGCAATCAGCATGACTTGTGCACCGATCATGAGTTCTAATTGGAGGGCATAAGCCGCATTCGAATCAAAGTATTGTAGCGATCGGATAAATCCTTCATCTTTTTCGGAAAAGCGATCAGGCATTTTCCCGTCATAGGCGAGGCGAGCCTCATACGAATATCGCCGACCAGTGAGCGCTTTGAGATTCGATTCATTGATCATATCTACTTCGGATCGTCGTGGAAACAAGAGGGTAGGAAGAATTTTATTCTGTTTCCAATCCAGCCCTTCACGAGAACGAAGAATAGCACAGGATTCTTTGCTGAGTGCGCCCATTCGCGCCTCCTTCAAAATGGTTTGAAAGATAACATCTTTTTGACGCTGAATGATAGTGAGTTCTAAGGCAGCGGTAATACCCTCTTTCCACACATCGGATTCAAAGGCGAAGACTGTTTGTTCTCCATTTTTATAAACAGGAGGAAGTTGGTAGAAATCGCCTACCAACAAGACTTGCATTCCACCAAATGGTTTTTGATTGGAGCGTAATTTCTTGCCGATGCCATTGAGTTTGTCCAGAAGTTCAGCGGTCATCATGGAGACTTCATCAATGATGAGCAAATCGGTAGTAAGCCATTGACGCAACGCCTTGCTATTTCTACGAATTTTGACAGAGAGCTCTTGAACCGTCCCTTTGCCAAGACCAATTCCTGCCCAGGAGTGAAGTGTTTTTGATTTTTGTCCGAGAAGAAGGGCGGCGCAGCCAGTAAGGGCACACAATTGAACGCGAGGATAGCGAACTTCATTTGGATTTTTTTCGAGGAGAAGGCGACGTTTCAGTCCAGGAAATTCAGTTTCAAGGACGGAAAGGAGATAACTTTTTCCAACTCCACCACCGCCTGTAAGGAAGACATTGTGACCTTGGAGAAGATAATGGAGAACAGATTGTTGCTCTTCGGTAAGCGTTTCGAGTAAAGTAGATGAGCTCATGATTGTTATCTATTATGATCACAATCATGTATTCAATTTTATAGAATTATGTAAATTCACATTTCTCTAGCATTGTCATGAGCATAGGACCAAATTGTTTCTTTCCTGTTTTATCAAATTCCTCAACAGAATCTCTATAAATTTCTTCTAGTATCTCATTAAATTCTCGTGTTTGTTCGTGATACAATAATGATATGGTATCCGTTACATGTTTTATATCTTGTCTTTCAGACAGATGGTCCATGCGTTGTAAAATATCGGTATGTAATTCCTGGATGCGTTGACATTGGGTAAGGGCGTCTTTCCATTCTTGTTGAAGTTCATCGGATACTTCTGATCGATCCGTATCGGATGAAATAGATGATGTATCAGATGTATCAGATGTGTCTGACATGTTCGCTATGTATAGATCACATCATTAGTTTAAGTAATATAGGGGGAAGCATTAAATGCGAGAAAGCTGATGGGGGTATGATAGGAAATCGTACATGCCATGACTGGTTTTATAGAATCCATAGAAGAGGTCCAAGAGACAAACCAGTGAGCAGGCATAAAGAGGCAATGACCAGGGCGCAAAATGACATCAATGAATTTCAAATCATTGACGAATGGTGTATCTTTGGTGGTGAGTTGCGAGGGAATACAGTCTACCCAAGAGGCAGGTAACGAACTCTCCATGGATTCGGGCATGATCGTAACCATCATTTCGCCATCTACAGGAAAGATGCATGTCCATGTGGCGAATGTTTTACGAAGTCCTACATTGCCTGCCCAACAATGATAACGAGGAAACATCCATAGTTTGAGGAGAGTGGGAATGATAACAGGATTCATCCATTTTTGTGCCCAAATGGAAATACCAGAGGCATCGGCAATGATTTCCGCCTGGGTATATTTCCAAGGACATATGGATGAAGAAGTGGCAGTAGAGAGCCATTGTTGTAAGGAAACATCTTTAAAAATAGGTAGTTTGGTAAAACAGGGACGTCCCTTTACATCCTCATGTGTCCAGAAGGTGGCGGAGGGAATGGATCGGACGACGAGTGGAACTTTTTCGCCGAGAAGTTCGATGAGTTGATCGTGTTGTGTCCATTCCATCTGGTTGATTCGGAAATCACAGATGGCTTGTTTATAAAAAAAAGTAAGGATAAGAAAAAGTACACTAATAATTAGTATGATTTCTATCATATCACTAAAGGACACTTGTAACAAAAAAATCAAAATGTCACGCACTTAGAGCTCTAAGAGCTCTTAGTGACGAGATCGTCGTGTTTTAGAAAGATGCTTATTTGTGACGGATTCGGCAACATGGCGGCGGCGTGTGACCGCAAGATGTTTTGGCTTCACAGACTTGATGGGCTTTTCCGTAAGTGCTTTGCTAATTCCTGTATGTTGTACATCATCGGTCTCTGTTGCGACTGCTACTGGTGCGACTGGTGGTGCGACTACTACAGCTGTTACCAGTTCAACAGGCTTTTCAGAGAGGAGTGACAATGCTTTATCAATCCATATTTGGGGAAGTGATCCAGATCCTAAGGCTTGAACAAAGTAGGCATCCTCGGGCTTCACTTGTTGTTGTATGATTTCAATCAGACATTCTTCGGTCGCATCTACATATTCAATGTCTTGTAGAACAGCCAGATCGCGAAACGTTTGTAGCCATGCATCTTGATAGGATGCGGGATACTCCTTAAGATTCAATTTAGTATCCATGGCAAATCCATAACGAATTCCAATTTGTGAAAAGCGCTCCTTCATATCAAAGGAATAACTGGGTCCAACAAGTTTATTCTCAGAAAAATCAACCGTTTTTTGAGCGATGTCTTCCATGATAATGAAGCATCCGTAGATATGATTTTGTAGTTGTAATGAATATAATCCAGATGTACCCGATAGTTGTTGTTGGATAGCATTTTTAAGAACGGTGACGTCCATTTCTACTTAGATGATGTGCAAGTAGAACTCATAATAGAACGCATCATTTCTATCATATAGTAGAATGACTACATCGAGAAAAAAGAAGGATAAATTACGTCCTCATAAATATTATCGTGGATTAACAAAAAAGCAAGCTCTGGAGCGTAAAAAAGAAATTAATAAATTTGGAGCGATGAAGACAAATGATCCAAAAGCATATGTTGGATTTAAAACAGATGCTTATGCGACTCGTAAGAAAAAGTCGTCTTATACGGTTCAATGGGATAAATTATTTCCTGATGCTAAATCGTTGAAAGAACGCTCACAAGTAACAGGAGTTCCTGAAAAATACTTACTTAATGTGTTTAAACGCGGTAGTTCGGCTTGGAGAACGGGTCACCGACCTGGTGCAAGTCAGGCTCAGTGGAGTTATCCGCGTGTCAGCTCCTATTTACTCTGTGGGAAGGCACATTATACAGCCGATTCGGATCAAGTGCGATTGGCAAAAAAAGAATCAGCGAAAGCAAGAAAATGGTTCAAACGTTGTAAAACTTCGAAATTAACTACTATTTAATTTCTGTAAAAAAGGACATAAACTAATAGCACAATATTTATATAATAGAATGGAGTATACCTTTGAATTTTCGCAAGGATCTGTCACATTAAATGAAGAACAGCATGAAGTGGTGACGAGTCCGCTCTCTGAAAATCAGAGGATTTTAGCCTCAGCAGGTTCAGGGAAAACGACAACGATTACAGCACGAATTGCCTATTTGGTAGAAGAATATCTTATTGATCCGAGTAGAATCTTACTCGTTACGTTTAGTCGTGCAGCGGCGAAGGAAATGATTCATCGTGTTCATCAATTGATTGGACCTGTCAAGATGTATGCTGGAACGTTCCATGCGCTTAGTTCACAAATTATGAGAGAGCGTGCCCCCATGGAAATGCGGGACCAGCCTTTTATTGATGAAATCCCTTATCGTTTGGTAAAATGGTTGGAGACAGCCGATGCGAAGAAATGGGTGAAGCGATTTCAGACGATTATTGTGGATGAATTTCAGGACATCAATGAAATACAGTGGCAACTACTAAAAGGATTTTATCATCCAGGGGCAACCATGACAATCGTAGGTGATGATGCGCAAAATATTTATACGTGGCGTGGATCCTCCGTCGATTTCATTTTGAATTTTCATAACAAAATCAAGCGTGTGAAAGATTATCAGCTGTGTCAAAATTATCGTTCGACAGAGGCGATTGTGACGATTGCAAATTCAGTGATGCGATTTATTCCAACATTACCGTTCAAAGAGAAAATGATAGCGTATAAGCGGGGAGGAAGAAAGCCCGAAGTCCACTATTTTTTCCGATCATCTGATGAATGTGACTGGACGGTGCGTTCGTTAGAAAAGTTATTGGAGTTATCCAAAAAAGAGAAGAAGGGATTCACATTCGCCGTGTTGTCTCGTTATAATTCAGATCTCTTTAAGATTGAGGAACGTCTCCATCTCAAAGGAATTCCCTACCAGCTATGTACACAGTATCATCCTGACGCGAATCCATCTAGTCATCAGATTACGTTGGCAACCATTCACGCATCAAAAGGGTTGGAATGGGACATTGTCTTTTTTATGAATTTACATGACGATGTTTTTCCTTCTAGAAAGGGAGATGAGGAAATCATATCAGAGCGTCGTTTATTTTATGTGGGGGTGACAAGAGCCAAGTTGGGTCTCTATTTGACGTATTCACGACAGGAGAGAGCGCTATCACGATTTGTTAGAGAGATTCCTCGCCCTTTTCTCACCTTTCATAACGTGACATCCTTCAAATTGAGTACAGCAGAAGCAGCCACACCGATGATGAGTGTGGAAGATATGATTCGTGGATTTGATGGGGCGGATTGGAATGAATTGCGTGAAAAAGGTCATGTTCCGCATATTGTGCAGCATACCACCGAAGCAATGTATCCCTTTGGCTATACAGCGTGTATGCCTGAATGGGTGAAGATGTATGATGCGAGGGAGACGTGGTTAGAGATGATGCGATTGGTGACGTTACGTGAGTGTGCCCTTCATCAGAATCAATTGGATACGTTATGTACACCAGAAATCAAGGAAGCTTTGTTAACGTTGCGGATTTACAGAGAGGACATTGAGTTTTGGGAGCTATATGAGGCGGAATTGGAGCATTTGGTACATCATTTTATGAAGCATACGATTCAAATGCCTGCACTTGATTATGGAGATTTGGATACCTATGTGAAAACAAAGATGCCGCATCTTACATGGACCATCCAGGAAATGTCACATGCGCTTGTGATCATTGCGAAGATTCGTGGGCAATTGCGTCCGTTGCGTCATGCTGGGTTTGATTTGAATGAGTTTTCGTTTGGCGTGGTACGAAATTCGGTGCCGACGGAATTACGTCCTGAAGTATTGGCGAGTTGGCATCATCTGATGGATGGTACGAAGAAGACTCATGATATGATGGGAGATATGTGGAGAATTGCGTCGATTTCATCCATTATCGAGGGGCGAAACATACCGCTTTATCAGTATGCTACGATTCATCCGTATCTAGTGGGGAAAGAGCAGCAGGAGATGGTGCGTGTGATAGAGAATGTGATACCGTCGTGGATCATTACGCAGGAGCGTCCAACCTTTCATTATTTATTTGAGGCGGAAGGGATTCGTCCGATTCGGTTTGATGTGATGACTGAGAAGTGTGCGTATTATTTCTTTTTTGATCCAGCATTTGTGCCATCGATGGAGGATAAGATACTACTTTTATTAAAACAGTATGCTTATGAGGAATTATTTGATCGTTCGCTGGAACAGATTGGATTTCTGAATATGTCTACAGGAATGGTGGTTCAATATAAGGTGACGTCTACCATACGCGCGCAGCTGAGCCAGATGTGGCAACACCTACAACGGAAGTACCATTTGTACCAGGAAACGTAGTGCTTCCATATCCTTTGATAGGGCGTTCAGCATCAGCACGATAGGTACTAGGGAGAGCGCCTCCAGGTTGTTCAATGGGCCATTGAGAAATGATGGCTTGACGGGTGGGTTGTACTTCGTTGACACCTCCGTGGGGCATGGGTTCGCCACGTGCAGAACCGGTGGGAAGGGCATAGTATTTGTCGGCGCCATAACGGTCTTGTTTTGTGGGATTGTTAAAGAGTCGTCCACTTCGTTCAAAATATTTGGAATCATTTTCGGATCGGCAGGTGTAAACATCGGTGCGGAGAAGGGCTTGGGGCATCGATAATTCACTTACAAAGGCAGAGGAGATTGCCTTTCTCTCAGGAACGGTGCTACCAGGAACATATAAATCGCCATATTCGTTGGGAATATACTTTGTACTGGGGCACCATCGATCGAGAGGGTGGTCAAGGGTACGAAGAACGGATTCTTTATCAATGTTATTGGAGTAGCGACCGGGTGGATAGAATTCACCACCCATTGGAAATACCATATTATTGGGGGGAAGTGGTGCTTCGATCATGGGAGCACTTGTCACGTAGTTTTTACAAACTTTTACCCAAGGACGAAAATCTTGAGGCAGTCCCACTTTTTGTTGTGGAAGGATGCGTCGTAACATTTCAGTAGGGTCCCAGTGTGTTTTTAGACAGACGGGTGGAAAGAGATTACCTTCTATATTTTGGAAGGGATAGGGACTGGTATGGGGCGCCTGACTCATTACTTAATCAAAATATTAAATTATTATAAAATATTCCCTTTATTTTCTATTATTTGGATTATCCTTAGAGGTATAGGATAAATAAGGTGTTGCGTTAGGATTGCTAGGAATGGGTATGGTTGGATTAGAACCCCATCCTGTGGCGCGACTGGCTTGACTTACTTCTTCCTCAATATTAACAATCGCATTCCATTCTGTTTCTGCTTGTACAAAAGGATTGGAAAGCCATACAGGGGTAATTGCAGCATCATCGTAATAGATTTTAAAGGTAAAACGATCTAATTTTCCAAGTGGTGTATCAAAGACAAGTGGATTCTGAAAGAGTGTTTGTGATTCACCTGATTTACCAATACCAGAAAACATGATTTTAGCAAACATTAATTTTACTTGTCCTGTCGTTTCGTTGCTAACACCATAATTTTCAGGCATGGCAACATCCATGTTATTAAATCCCATTTCATCATTAATAGACATAAATAAATTATTATTAAAGGGGGGCAAAATCGAATTGACAGTACTAGTAATGTTAAATCCCCTATAAGGATCAATTGCACCTAGACGATACGCCAATGTATTAATCACTGTATTCACGGGAAGACAAGAATACCATGAAGAAATGATAGTTTCTATTTCTGCACAACATCTTTCTTCGCAATTGCACTGTCTATCTAAATCACAATATTTACAGCAAGTTTTAGTGGAATCAAAACAATCACATTCATAATTGCACTCATCATACGTTGGAGTTCCAGACACTACATTAGAATTTGGTCCAACACCAGCCGAATTAACAGCTCGCATGGCCACTGGATAGGTTTGCGTATTGTTTAGATTATTGATAACAAACGTAGAAAATGATGAAGTATTGATAGTAAAATTGGAAATTCCTGAACCGATTGTTGAAAAGGATCCACTTGTCCCATTTATCGAATATTGATAATTAATAGTTGATCCACCATTCGAAGGGGGGGCTATAAATATAACACCTAATTGTTCATTTCTTGAAACAATAGTACTGATGATAGGTGCATCAGGAACGGTAATAGATGTAGATGTAAATACTGTATTAGAATTTGGTCCAGCACCAACTGAATTAACAGCACGCATTGTCACATCATAGCGTGTACCTTTGGTTAGTCTAGTGATAAGAAGAGGAGAAATAGTTGTATTAGCACTTACAAATCCTTCACCTATCGAATATTCATAATCAAAAATCAGCGATCCGCCATCCGAAGAGGGTGGTGTAAAAAGAACGGATAATTGTGTAGGTCCTGGGTTAATGGTATTAATAGTAGGAGCAGAAGGAACGATAATAGCACCCATAACTACAGTAGATATAGTTGTACTAACAGATGGCATAATGATCTCATTCATATCAGATTGAAGTGATTGTAATGTTTGAAACCACCTTGCTGTGCTATTAGCAGGAGTATTCATAGCACTATTGGCAACTCTATTAGGAGCTCTATTAGGAGCCATATTGTGAATGGTAGATCTTCTTATTGCATCTTGTGGACTGATATTTTGTCCAGGAACATAGAATCTTTGGTTAGTAATAAAGCGAACAGGTAATCCCTGATTCGTCATGTAACTTTGACTTTGAATCATACTTTGTGGTAATACATTATGATATTTATTAGAAACATATTCATGATGTCGACTAGTAATGGTACCATGAATAGAGGAAATGGTTTGATTGGTGCTTTGTATTGTGGTATAATAACTGGAAAGGGTGCTATGATAATCTTGAAAGGATGTAAATTTCATAGGGATTCCTGCATAGTTTCCATAGATTCGACCGATCGTGCTCTGATAGTTGAACATAGATGTAAAATCGCTGTCTTCATGTAAATCGGAAAGACATTGAAATGTAGATTCGATAGTAGAATGTACATCGCCTCCACGATATTGATAACCTGATACTAAATGATAATTTCCAAGAACTGTACTCAAATTGGTTTCTAAATGCTTATAAATACATTTATATTGTATGAGACTTGTTTGTAATGCTTTAAATGAATTGGTATTAAACCCATGTATCGATAATTCCTGATTAGAAATGGTTTGATATTGTTTTTGAATATCATTGTGAAGGGAGGCATGTAGGGTATCATGAATCGTAATAAATTGGTTAGTAGATTCATTGTGAATCCATTGATATTTATTAACATTTCGTAGTTTAAAGGTAAGAGTTTGCCGAAAAGTATCTAATATACTCTGATTCAATTGACAAATCTTATAATATGTGTCACTTTGTAGTCCCTCAAATGTTCCCATAACAAGATTCATAATCCTATCAAATGATAATGTACCCGTATTAAGAAATGGTTCAGCACGTTGTGTGGCTAATAATTCTTTCAGAATGGGATAATAATACGCATTAAATGCAATCACTTCTGTGATTTCAGGAAAATGATCAATATGTTGTTGTGTATAATAGGTATTCATAATATTTTCTTTGGTATGAGCACCATAACGTTTATTATTGGTTTTGGACGAAAAACATTCACCAGGTTCATTAAATAGTACAGAAATATCTCTTGTATTCATAAAAATATCACGAAATGCCTCATAGCTAATAATATTAAAGGGTGGTGTATTATTGGCTTGATAGGTTAATTCGCTTCCCATTTGATTGCGATTCGCATAGGCGCCATCAGGAACAGAAATGGTTGTCATAAGAGGGGTACCTGATAAATTGATACGCCCCTCTTCTACGATACCCATGGCGGATGCATCTAATTCAGTACATGTTGTTATAATACATCTATCAATACAGCATGGTATCATACCATTCGTTAATAAGTACGTAACAAAGGAACTAGTGAAGGCGGCATCTGCAGTTATAGTTTTATTTGTATTATTAGGAAATGCAATTTGTACCAATTGTATTTTAGTAATATTCTTATAAACACGTGGAAGTTTAATCGTAAAATTCATAGGTGAGGGAAATACCTTATGATCACGACTATCAGAGCGAACACAGAAAAGAGAACTTTTTGTTGTTTTTGGTGGATTTAAATACACTAAATCCTTATAAGATGCAATGTCTGTTTTTGTATCATATTCGGCATATTGATTGGTAGGATTATCTTTACTTAATTCTTTGCCAGGAATATTCATTGATTTGGATTGAAGAATCATATATCGAGGATCTTCTTCTCTCCGAATACGAGGATCCTCTGAATCAGATAGGTATTCGCCATCATCTGTGTCGTCCGTACCATCTGAAACATTTGATGTATCTGAATCATACGGTTCGTAATATTGCCCAGGAAGCTGACTCATTCTATCTACAACGTACGCATACTATCTTTATATCAAAATATTAGTAGTGATATAAAGAACAAAACGTATGATAGGAATAACCAATGTCATCTGATTGGTATGAATCTATCAAGGAAAATGCAAATAGTTTTTCCATTGGTAATTTAAACAAATTTCAGGTATCTCCTTTTGCTCCTCAAAGCCTTTCAGGTGTTGAAACTAGTATAGACAATGTATCCTCTATTATTTCAACCTTTTTAGGACAGCTTTCTACGATTATTGATTTGACTACCTATACATTATCTATTTCTACCATTGTACCTATTACAAATAGTCTTGATCCATCACAAACTATTACAATGAATGCAGGAACATTAAATTTTAATGCTGATAATATTAATGTAAATGCTACAAATGCTTTACGTATTTCAACGCCTGTTGTTATTTTGTCCACATTGACTGTACAAACAATTAATGTTTCAACCCTTATTGGGAGTACCATTACTGCAAATACGATGACATTGAATTCATCATTGATGGTTTCTTCGATTAGCACTGGGCTTCTATCCGTAAATGCGATGACATTTTCTACACTGACAGGAAGCACCATTACTGCAAATACGATGACATTGAATTCATCATTGATGGTTTCTTCGATTAGCACTGGGCTTCTATCCGTAAATGCGATGACATTTTCTACACTGACAGGAAGCACCATTACTGCAAATACGATGACATTGAATTCATCGCTAACGGTTTCCTCTATTAGCACAGGGTCTCTCTTTGCGAGTACGATTACCTTTTCTTCGCTGATAGGAAGCACCATTAATGCGAACACGATGACACTGAACTCATCACTGACGGTTTCTTCGATCAGCA
>CAZYEM010000039.1:16807-21951 GCA_964646395.1 uncultured Bacteroides sp. | reverse complement strand
GACTAAAGTAACTTTTCCTGTTCTTTCAAAGTTTGCTTTCTGATTTCCAAATCTCATCCTTAAATAATAAACATAAACTCCAGCCTGAACAGGTTTTCCATTATATGTTCCATCCCATCCTTCATCAAAGCTAAAGGTTTCAAAAATTAATTGCCCCCATCGATTATAAATAACAAAATAATATTCTGTTCCTTCTGAGAAATTCCCAATTGGCTTGAAAATTTTATTAAGACCTATTGGAACAAAAGCATTTGGAATGTATAGGGTATTACAATTTTCAGCATAAACAGCATAAGCAGTTGAGCTAGAACAAACAGTCCCATTTGCACTATTATAAACAGAACAATTAAATATTGCATTATTTATAGGATATATTGTAATAGATGGTGTGCTTTCTCCTGTATTCCAGAGAAAAGTATTCCCTCCACTTGCAGTTAAAACAATTGGATTTCCAGAGCAAACAGTATCCATATCAGCATTAATCAATGCAATCGGTTTATTAATAATTGTTACAGATGTAGAAGTATCATTTATACATCCATTTGCATCTGTAACTTCCACAGAGTAAATAGTATTTCCAACAGGGCTCACTTTAATATTTTGAGTTGTTAATCCATTATCCCATTGATAAATAACACCTCCATTAACAACTAAAATTGCAGAATCACCATCACATATAGATATTGGAGGAGTAATACTGAGTGTTGGAGGATTGTTAACCAGCACTGTTGCAAATGAAGAATCAATACATCCGTTAATA
Source organism: uncultured Bacteroides sp. (assembly GCA_964646395.1). Classification (GTDB taxonomy): domain Bacteria; phylum Bacteroidota; class Bacteroidia; order Bacteroidales; family JACABE01; genus JACABE01. The sequence continues at coordinate 21,191 of CAZYEM010000039.1, read as the reverse complement.
GAAGTAACAATAACACTATAATCTGAAGTTAAAATAGGAATTGGATAAATAGTTTGTAATGTATCACCTGTAATCCATAAATAGCTGTTTCCTCCAGATACAAATAAAGTAGCAGTATCGCCACTACAAATTGTATCGTCAATAGTATTTATTATCGGCAATGGATTAACAGTAACTAACGAAGTATCCTTATTAACACAACCAAAAGAACTTACGCCAGTAACAATATATGAAGATGTAATTAAAGGGGCAACTTTTTTAACAGCTCCGGAAAGCAAACCATTATTCCATGTATATGAAGCAGCACCAGTTGCAGTTAATGTTGCAGAGTCACCAATACAAATTGATGGATTGTTAACATTAACATTAGGTTTTGGATGAACTATCATTTGGTGTGTTATGCCTGAAAAAAAACCTCCGGAATTAAATATTTCAAGTGTTACATTATATGTTCCTGGATTATTATAAATATGAGTTGGATTTTGTAAACCAGAATATGTTCCATCACCAAAATCCCACATATAAGCTTGTATTGGCAAACCACTTACACTATTATCAGTAAAATGAACAGAATCTCCAACACATGCGGAAGAATCAGCGGTAAAATTTGATGTAGTTTTTATACAAACTGTTTGTGTGTTCCAGCAACCACCTGTTGATGCACCTACCCCCCAAAATACATTAGGATTACCGGAAAAAATATTGGCAACAATATTACCTGTATAAGTTAATGTAGGAGTAACCGGTAATGTGGTTGCATTCCCAAAAAAAACTTTTAATGTAGTTGTTGTTGGATTCCATACCAGACGAAATAAATGATCCAAACCATCTGTAATATTTGCAGGAAAACCAATAGCAGCAGAAGGAGGAACTAATTCATTAGCAGTCCCATGGAGTTCATCACCATTTTTATTTATTGAAATATGCTGATTTGGTGGATCTGTTGGATTATAATGATAAGTATCCATAACTACACCTAATGAAGGTGTTATTCCATGAAAACCTACTCCGGAACCAACTCCTACAGTTCCTGTATTTAAAGGTTGTAAAATAAATGACATTCCATCAGCACCGCATAATGGATCTCCATAATACAAATCGGGCCTGTTTCCAAAATTTAAAGTTAAAGTAATATCAAAAGCCTGCGTTAAGTTAATCATATATATATTCCAAACTGCACCAGCCTGTCCTGTCGTATTAGTTAATTGATAGCATCCTGATGTACTCATTGCCACGGCAGTACCAGCTACATTATATTGCTGTGCATTTAATTTTAATGTTATTAAAATTAAGAAAAAAAGAAGAATAACATTTTTATACAATACAGATATTAAATACATTACTTTCTCCATTTTATTATTAAATATTTATTAAAACTTTCAAAATTACTTGCCGATATTTTCAATTACATTATAATACACTATTTCTATTTATTTCTCATAGTTAACTTTGATGAAAAATATTAATAAAAAAACTAATTTTACCATATATATAGACCAACAAAACAACTAAAAAGTTGCCAGCATAATTCATAATATTTTTTTATTTTTCAACCTTAAATTATATTATATTCAGGACTTCTAAAAAATGCTTTTTCTTCATTGAACTTCAATTTTAACCTCATCACGATGAATCGGGACTGTGGCTTTTTAAAATCCTATTCGCCTCAAAAAATCTAATTTTCAGGACCCCTCTTATTATTTACAACACATTAACAGGTTAAATCATGGTTAGCTAATTTAAGTATTACACACAAAAGTAATATATTATATTCATAATAAAAATAAGAAAGGCTGCCTCATTACAAGACAGCCTTATCATCCATGAAAACAAAAATTTATTTTTTAGTTCCGTTAGGAGTGTAGTGAAATATTAGCGAATTATTTCTATAACCGCTCAAATCACTGTACCAATCAGATTTAAGAGAACCACCACTTTGTGCCCAATCAGAAAAATTTGAAAATACAGTTACAATATCATTTTTTTCAGAAGGATAATCAATTTCCGATGGAACATCTATTGCCCAAGGTAAATTTGTTGATGTTTTGTAATATTGGGCTGTTCCAATGTTTGAAATATCATCAATAGTGCTAAATAAAGCAGTATTTGCTAAACTGGTAGGTGCTTTATTTATACTATGAATTTCATGTCCTCTTGTATTGGTTCTGAATATAAAGTAATTGTAAGGAGCAGTACCTAATAAGGATGCATCAACCGGTGAGCTTAATGTTATTAAAACATTGAAAACATAAGCATTAATTGTTGGGTTTGCTGGAACAGTATTTACAAATGCAGTACCTTGAGGATATATTAAATGTGATGATTTGTCGAACAAAATTACTACAGCCTTATCCTGACCGTTTTCTGTGCCATTTGCTGCGACTGAAATCTGATTACCTAAACTTAATTGTGTTCCGGTTACAGATTGTATTTGGTTCGAGTTTAAACCATCAAATCTGATACCAAAACCATTTGAAATTGCACCACCAATTGCCTTAATTTTGTAGGATGCAGCAATTTCCACTACTTTATTGGCGGCATTTGTAATCTGATTTATTTTGTAATTTACAATCATATCATTAAAATCAAAATCTCCCTTTGATGGCCATAAATCTTCAAACATAATGGTTCCATATGTATTTGCACCAGGTACATAATTATTATATGCTTTATTAATATCATTAGGATAATCATCCTGACTATCAACAACACCATCATTATCGGCATCTAAAATAGGAATAAATCCAGCTCCTGGGCTGCAATCAGATGAAGGAATGTAGTTTGTTGCATTAGCAATTGAATTGTAAATAGCACCAGCCTGTAACACCATTCCTGCTGGAGCAGTAGAAGATGTTCCAATCATTTCAACATTTGATTTTAAAATCGATCCCCACATATTATTAAACGATCCCGATACTTTAACAGTACTTTTTGCTATACCTATTCCTTCAACCGTATTACCGCTATTAAATTCCATTTTGCTGGTTAATATCATACTTCCCTCATTTAATTTTATTATTGAACTGGAATTTCCTTTAAAAATATCACCAACAATTATAGAGGTTCCTCCAACAGGTAAACTGAATATTTGAGAAGAATTTAATGTAAAATCATTTTCAACCAATATCTTGCAACGATTATCAATATCTATACTATTAGCTTCTAAATTACCCTTCACATGTAAAAGATTGGTATTTAAAATATCTTTATTTAATTCAAAATTATTATCAAAAATCATATCTCCCTTATTTATAAAGCTCGAACTAGACGATGTTGTTGTAGAAGGTAAAAAATGCAAATAGGCATAATTTTCAACAAACCCATTAATAGAACTGCCTAAAGTAGAGATTGTTGTAGTGCCATAATTAACAAGTTTTGACGCAGGAGTATTGATTCCTAAGCCACTACTACTGCCAATCATTAATTCGCCTCCTGTATAAACATTTATTGAAGCATTATAATTGGTTTCAATAATTTTACTGTAAATAGTTAATTTTCCATTAGGTAATACCTCTATTTTGCAATTATTATACATGGAAATTTTCTTTGAAAGATATAGAGTAACATTACCTGCAATCTTTAATGAACTGTTTTGAGAACTACTATTTCCACTTGGCCATTCAATTTCTCCTGAGAAACTGGTAGTTCCATTTATAATGTATGCTTTATCTTTTGCAATTTCTATTTTACCTGAGGTTTGTGTAATAGTATAATCTGCAGAATTGCCTGGTCCATTATTTACTTCATAAGGTATGCTTTTTGGTGTACTGCTTTTGGTATTAGAAAAAACAACATTCACAGTTGATTGCACAGCACTCACTTTTTTCATATCAGTGCTTCCGTCAGCTGATGTTTTTAAAACATATAATTCTGTAATTGCAGAAGGAATATTAATTAAAGTATTAAAAGGGCTGCCTTGTTTTGAACTTCCTTTGATAAATGGTTTAATTCCTGAATAAGGATTTGTTGTAAAAACAGATATCACATCAAATAATTGGTTGCTTTGTGAAGTAACATTTAATGTAAGGTCACGGGATGATTTCCAGTTAAAACTTTGTGGAACTTTTAAATCAGTTGTTTTGTTTACTACAGTAGGTAATGGTTCTGGTTCAACATCTTTTTTACAAGAAATAAATACTAATACAATAATTAGTAAAGAGAATAAATGTTTGTTTTTCATGGTTTGTTTTTTAATTCTGTAAAGATACTTCAATTTTTATTCCATTTTGAGATATTAATATAAATAGTTGAAATATTAAGCTATTTGATATATATATAATTGATAATATGTCATTTGAAAAGTTTTCCGTTTTTATTAATTAATTTAAATCTTGATTTTTCGTTTCATTTAGGGACAAAAAAAGTCCCTTATTGAAAAATCAAT
>CAZYEM010000039.1:0-16797 GCA_964646395.1 uncultured Bacteroides sp. | reverse complement strand
TGATAATTACTATAAAACCTGAACAGCTTTTATTAGTCCCTTACCAATTTCGATTGCTTTTTCGTTTTCAGGAATCAATTTATGATGACGTGCTGGTAATGATTTTTGTAAACCTTTATGAATAAACTCAGGTTTTATAAGTGGTTTTAATTTTAAGAAACCACCTAATACAATCATATTGAAAATCTTCATCAATCCTTGTCTGCCAGCTTCTTCGGAAGCTTCAATCGAATAGATATTAATATCTTTACGACTTGGAGGATGAATAATTCCGTTTGGATCATAAATAAGTAAGCCGCCTGGTTTTACAGTTGCTTCAAATTTATCCATTGATTGCTGATTAAGGATAATTGCGGTATCGTAACTATTGATAATAGGAGAACTTATGCGTTCATCGCTGAGAACAACTGTTACATTTGCAGTACCACCTCGCATTTCCGGACCGTAAGAAGGCATCCAGCTTACTTCCTGATTTTGCATAATACCGGAATATGCAAGAATTTTACCCATTGATAAAACACCTTGACCTCCAAATCCGGCTATGATTATTTCTTCTGTCATAACTTCAATTTTTTTAAATTAGAAAATTATTTAACCAATTGACCATCTACTTTAATATCTCCTAATGGGTAGAATGGGAACATGTTCTCTTCCATCCATTTATTTGATTGAACAGGTGTCATTTTCCATCCTGAATTGCAATTTGATACAATTTCAACAAAGGTTAATCCTTTGTTTTCTTTTTGTAAATCAAAAGCTTTACGAACAGCTTTTTTAGTTTTGCGAACATTTCCGGGAGTATGAACCGCTTGACGAGTTACATAATGAACACCAGGCAATTGTGCAATAAGTTCAGTTATTTTTAATGGATTTCCCATTGTTTTAACATCGCGACCATAAGGACAGGTAGAAGCTTTCATATTAGGCAATGTTGTTGGAGCCATTTGTCCGCCAGTCATACCATAGATACCATTATTTATGAAAATAATAGTAATGTTTTCTCCACGATTGCATGCATGAATAGTTTCAGCTGTTCCAATTGCAGCTAAATCGCCATCACCCTGATAAGTAAAAACATATTTTTCGGGCATCAGTCTTTTAACTGCTGTTGCTAGTGCAGGAGCTCTTCCATGAGCAGCCTGCTGCATATCAATATTCATGAATTCATAAGCTAATACTGAGCAACCTACAGGGGCAATTCCAATTGTATTTGCTTGAGCACCTAATTCTTCTATCACTTCCATCACAATTCTGTGAGCTGTACCATGACCACATCCCGGACAATAGCTTAAAGCTTTGTCTGTAAGCAATTTGGTCTTGGTGTAAACCAAATTCTCAGGTTGTCTGATTTGTTCTTTTGTAATTATATCTGACATTGTATTAACCTCCTATGATTTTTTGTTCTAAAGCTGCAACTACTTCATCCGGTGTTGGGATAATACCACCATAACGTCCGAAATGTTCAACCTTAACTTTACATTCAACAGCTAATTTTACATCTTCAACCATTTGACCTAAACTCATTTCAACTGAAAGTATGCCTTTAACTTGTTTTGAAAGATTTAGCAAAGGTTTTTTTGGAAATGGGAATAAGGTAATAGGGCGAAGTAAACCAACTTTTATACCTTTTGCTCTTGCTATATTAACCGCTTTTTGGCTGATACGGGCACTGGAACCGTAAGCTACTATCAGATATTCGGCATCTTCGCACTGAAATTCTTCATATCTTACTTCGTTTTCTTCCATAGCTTTATATTTTTCAGCTAAATGGGTAACATGATCTTCTTGTTTGTGAGAATCAAGATCTAATGAAGTGATAATATTTCTTTCTCTATCAGGTGTTTTACCATAAGTAGCCCATGGCGTATTAGTCCTGATTTCCTCATCAGTAAAGCGTGGTTTATGAGGTTTTAATTCTACCTTTTCCATCATTTGACCAATAACACCATCTGATAATATTAAAACAGGATTGCGATATTTAAATGCTAATTCGAAACCTAAATCAGCAAAATCAGCCATTTCCTGTACAGATGCCGGAGCTAACACTAATAATCTGTAATCACCATGTCCTCCACCTTTTGTAGATTGAAAATAATCTGATTGAGAGGGTTGAATCGTACCTAATCCCGGACCTCCACGAACTACATTTACTATTAAACATGGTAATTCGGCACCGGCTATATAAGAAATTCCTTCTTGTTTTAAGCTGATACCAGGACTTGATGATGAAGTCATCACTTTTTTACCACAGCTGGCACCACCATATACCATATTGATAGCTGCCACTTCGCTTTCTGCTTGCAAAACAATCATTCCTGATGTTTCATAGGGTCTTTCAGCCATAAGATATTCCATTACTTCCGATTGAGGTGTAATAGGATAGCCGAAATAACCATCGCAGCCGGCACGAATCGCTGCTTCTGCAACCGCTTCGTTACCTTTCATTAATCTCAGTTCTTTCATTCCTTTGTATTTAAAACTGTTAAAAACGTTTTTATAATTTTACTTTATAAACGGTGATAACACCATCAGGACATACGATTGCACAATTGGCACAACCAATACATTCTTCATTTACAGATTCGGCATAATGATAGCCCTTTCCGTTCACATTTTTTGACATAGCAATTACATCGTTGGGACATGCGGTTATACATACCTCACATCCTTTACATTTCTCAATATCAACTACAATGTCGCCTTTAACTTTTGCCATTTTTGAATGATTTAAGTTGAATACTTAATTATTAATGTGTTTTTTTTGTGCAACGAAATTAGGGAAAATATCTGAATTGGAGGTATTTTTTCTTATATTTTTTTCAGACATATCAAATGAAATCGTTTTAAAAGATTGATTATATATTTATTGTATCGGTATTTATAAACATTCTTAATTACAGAAGATTATATTTGTGAAATTCTGTCAGTCAAAATCAGAATAAATAAATTCAAGATTTTTCATTTTAATTTATTGCCATATATCCGCTGATTCATTTTATTTTTCACGAATTAAACAATTTTTATAAAATAATCATAAGAAAACAAAAAATCTCAACTGTTTATTATTAAAGAACTAATAAAAAAGCTTTTGGGGTTTAAAGTATAAAAAAAAGCTGTCTCATTATAAGAAACAGCCTTTTTTAATTAAATTATAAAAATAATTACTTAGCAACCCTTTCGAGCCATTTAAGCATAAATATCATAGTAAACATTGAAATAGAACATGCTACAACAAACAATGTCCATGTCATCCAGATAGGAACAGAATCATATAAAATTGCTCCAACAAACAAAAGTGAATTTCCAATTGCAGTTGCACCTAACCAACCACCCTGCATAACGCCTTGATATTGAGGTGGTGCTACTTTTGAAACAAAAGAAATCCCAAGGGGACTAATAAATAATTCAGCTACTGTAAGTATAAAATATGTTCCGATTAAAAGGAATGGTGTTACTTTTAAACTTTCATCAAGAGGAATACCTCCTTGTTTAGGATCAATTGCAGCATGCATTGGAAGATGGTGTAAGTAAGAAACAATTGCCATTAAGAAAAATCCCATTGCAGCTATAAACATACCTATTGCGATTTTCTTTGGAGTTGATGGTTCTTTGCCATTTCTTCTTAACCAGCCAAATAAAGCTAATACAACAGGTGTTAAAAATACCACAAAAAATGGATTAATAGATTGGAATATTTCAGCACCTTTTAAAGTAATACCACCTAATGAAACTTTCATAATACTTAAATCAGTATATTCTTTCGCAAAGAAAGTAAGGGTTAATCCGTTTTGATGAAACGACATCCAAAAGAAAATAACTACACCAAAAACGGCAAATAGAGCATATAAACGTTGTTTTACTTCTTTAATATCCATCTGAATTGCATCTGGATCTATTACTTTTCCTGAAGTAACCACTTTTTTAGGATTTGGGAAGTTTTTCTTATTAACCAAATATATAATTAAAGAAATAGCCATAGCAAAAATTGCAACACCAAAAGCATAGTGAAAACCTGTTGTAAATATATTCAGATAATCTTTTGCAAAAACAGTCATATCAGTTATGGGTGAAGCACTTACTTCAGCAGCCATTTTTGTTAATGATTCTGAAGCACCAGCATTAATTGAACCATCAAGGTGAGCATGACATAAAGCTGGTAAATCTGCATTATATTGAAAACCATGTTTTCCTAACCACCAGTTTCTTACGCCAATAGCAGCAAGTGGAGCAAAGATGGCACCAACATTAATAAACATATAAAACAATGAGAATCCAGAATCTCTCATTTTTCCGAATGCAGCATTGTCATACATCTGACCTACTAATGCTTGCAAGTTTCCTTTAAAAAGACCATTACCAAAAGCAATTACAAATAACCCAATACAAGTCAAGGTTAGGAATAAAACTTTGTTAGGAGTAGGTGTAGGAGATGGGATAGCAATTAGGAAATAACCTACTGCCATAAGAATTAAACCCACCAGAATAGTTCCTTTATAATTTCTTGTTTTATCAGCAATAAGACCACCGATAAATGCCAGAATATAAATTGAAAAATAAAAAATTGAATAAATTATACCGGCATTTGTACCAGACAAGCCAAATTTTGCTTGTAAAAACAGCACTAAAATAGCCATCATGGTATAAAACCCGAAACGTTCGCCCATATTTGCCAACGCTGCTGCCATTAATCCTTTCGGATGATTTTTAAACATAGTTTTTGAATTTAATTAATAATTGATTTTTTGAAAGTACAAAAATAATGAAAAAAACAACTTAACAAAATATATTTTACTATCCGATAATAATTTAACTTTTTATTTTTTTTGCAAAAGCTAAAACATTTCCATCAAAATCAATACAATAAGCAACCTCATCGCCCCAATCTCTTACAAAACATTTGCTTAATGGTTTTGCACCAAATAATATTGCTCTATTATAATACACCTCTGGAGAATCTACATAAATATAAATTTCACAACGTGGAATTCCATTGGCTTTTAAAGGAGTAATAATTTTATCTTTCAGTAAATTATAAATTCCACTTTCGGGCATAATCCCTAGTTTTGTGTTTTCATTTATTTTAAATTCTGTCATTCCTGCTACATCAAGAATTGGGATTATATTAAAAGTATCCTGATAAAATTTCTTACTTATCTCTTGATTTTCAACATAAATAATAAAAATCGCATCCATATTTTTAGAATTTTACCATAATTTGTACTTTAATTTCTGATTTGGAGCTACCCTGAATTTCATCCAATCCGGAACCAATTAAATTTTTACCATTATAATATGTAGTTGCATACCGAAGCCATAAATCAACATTTTTACTTACATCATATTTCATCATCAGATAAAACCGACTACCTTTATAATAATAAGCAGGAATTGAAAAAGCATATAATACATCACTTTCATAAGCATATAATCGCTCATCGTAAGTATCAGTATCGAAAAGTGCATATCGTGCAGAAATTCGAATTGGCAGATTAATCAGCTGATAACTAATATCCTGATATATTAAAAATCCATTTTTATTATAATTGTTACCTACACTATAGTTAATAAATTCAATTCTATTTTTTATAATAACATTTTGCAAAGGATTATAGGAGGTATTAAATCTTAAACTTTTTCGCTGTGTTTCGTCAAGAAAATGAACAATAGAGCTTTCAGAACTATTCTGCATTTTATTTTTTTGACGATATTGAAGATAAAATTCGATTCTGCGTGAAGGTAAATAAGTTAATTTTGCGAGATATTCCATTCCATTCGATGGAGCATCAGTTCTGTATTTAAGCCATGGGAAGGAAAAGAAATCGCAATATGCAGAAACAGACCATTTGGAAGCCAATGAAAAATCAACTCCAAAAAACAATCCAGATTCATTTGCGTTTTGACTGTTTTCTCCAAAAGCAACACTTTTTAAATTCTGATAATCTTTTTGATAATTTCTATGTATCATACTAAAAGCAAATCGATTATCTAAGTTTGCCTGTAATCCATTAATAAATGCAATGCCCCCATTTTCACTTGCCGAAATTTCACCAAAAAAATTAAATGGATAAAACAAATATTGATAATTAAAGCCATAATTTGAATTCTTTTTACCCTGAAATTCAAACTGATTATATGGTTTTATATCTTTCAGCAATTCAGTGTTTAACAAAAACCTGTATGCAGTAATTCCAATCTTTAGATTATTTTTCCTAAAAGAAAGATTTGAACCAAAAATGGTTTCCTTAAGTGAATTTTTATCGGCTAATTCATTGGGTGTACGATGATATCCGGTTTCCTGCAAAGAGGTTATATAAAGATTCTCCTGCGATAATGAATCCTGCTCACCAATATTAGCATCCGAATTTTTATATGAATAAAAAAGTGAAAATTCAAGGCTTTTTAATGATATTGTAGTGCCAATACCACGTAAAAATCCACTTTCATTGGCTGATGAATAGGGTTTTATACCTTGTGCATATTTTTTAACATCAATAGCATTGCCGGATTTCCCAAATCCCAAGCCAGTCCACAAAGTCAGACCCTGACCAAATTGTGCCTGATAATCCCCAATTACCAATGATTTAAGAAAACCAATGTTTTTTAACGCAAAATAAGCAGAGTAAAAATCAAATCCATTTTTTTGAGTTCCTTTAAAAAACTCTTCACCTGCATCTTTATCAGCAACAAAGCCAAACTTAACCAAATCCCGGTAGTTAAAAGCATATTTAGCATATAATTTTGCTGAACTACCTAAATACCGTTGATTTGGATTTGCAGTTAATGCAGAATCAGTGATGTCTGAATATCCTTTTTGCTCTTCCGGGATAACCTGAAATCTTGATAAAAAGGTGTTCCTTCCATATTTAAAAATATCTTTAGGCTTTAAACTTGCTCTTTTTTCTACTTTTTCTACAGTAATATAAGGTAATATTTTGAAAATTATTTTATTATCAAATCCGTTAACAAGTTGAAGTTCGTAAACAGAAACCATTTGCCCATTATTTGTCAAATAGTTCATTAAGTTATTTATCTGAATATCATTTAACAATAATAATTTCTTTAAATCTTCTGCATTTGCTTTATTTATATTTACAGGATTTTCCTTATAAAAGTTTAATGTCTCAACCAGTTCAGTGTAATCAATTTCTGTATCAATATTTTCAGCAATATTTTCTACTTTTTGTTCAATATCCTCATTGTTGATCGGAACTTCCGGAATTATCTGACCGTATGCAATTATGCTGAAAATTGATAAAACTGAAATTAAAAAAGTTTTCCTCAAAATAGCAAAAAAATAATATGTATTAAAATTTATCATATTATTTAAATGTATAAATTAATGAGAATTGTGGAGAATAGCCTAAAACCTGATGAACAGAAGAAGAAAAATCGATAGTTAATTGCTTATAATCAACACCAAATCCCAGTGTACTGATAGTCGGATTATTAGATATTCCTAAACGAAAATAAGCGAAAGAAATTATTTTATAATCAATACCAGCTTTAAAAATAGGTTTATAATTTATATTCTTCTCTGTTTCAATAGCAAATAAAAGTTTCTCTGAAAACAAGTAACTAAATCCAAGCTTGAAAACAGATGGGATTTTTTCATTATTATAATCATTAAATTTTGCATTTACAGGATTGAAAAGATGTGCACCAAGAGTTACATTATTCGAAAGTTTAGCTATAACTCCCAATTCGAATGTAAATGCGTTTTTATTTCCATAATTATCGGCAATTGAAGTTCCTAAATAATCAAATTGCAAACCTGCAGAAAACCTTTTACCAAAAGATTTTGCATAGGCTATTCCAACTTTTTGTTCAGAATAAAGATTATACCCAAAATGCGAATAATTTATTCCAAAAACACCAGATTTGCTAGGCATTGCAAACGCCAATGCCTTATAGCTTAACGCCTTGCTTAAAAATCTGTTTTCAAAATAAAACCCTAATTTCATTTTTTTTAAATCAGCTAAGCCTGCTTGATTATTATTAATTGCCCAAAAATCTGATAACGTAACAGCTGCACCTCCCATTGCTGATGCCTTCCCTCCAATGGTTGAATTTTCATTTCCAGCAATAATCGATGAAACTAGAAATAAAAAGCTAAAAAATGAAAGAATTATTCTTTTCATAAGTTAAGTCAATAATAAGTTTGTATTCAAATTGATTTAGAATTGTGAAAATTTAGCTCTTAAATCAATGTTAACAACTAAATTACAAATGATTATACTTTATAATCATATTTAATTAAAGCTAATTCTTCGTTCGCTTTAGTTATTTTTGTTTTAAGATTTTTCTTAAATTCCAACATTTTATTATATAATTCTTCATCGCTGCAAGCTAATATCTCAAGAGCAAGAATAGCAGCATTTTGAGCACCATTCAATGCTACTGTAGCTACAGGAATTCCAGGAGGCATTTGTAAAATAGATAAAATTGCATCCAAGCCTTCTAAAGAAGATTTTATTGGGACACCAATAACAGGAAGTGGTGTAATTGCAGCAATTACACCTGGTAAATGTGCAGCCATTCCCGCTGCAGCAATAATCACTCTTATACCTCTTTCATAAGCTGTTTCGGCAAATTCTATGACTTTTTCAGGTGTTCTGTGAGCTGATAACGCATTCATTTCAAATGGTATCTGCATCTCGTTTAAGAACTTAGCAGCTGCTTCCATAACTGGCAAATCAGAAGTGCTACCCATTATTATACTAACTTTTGCTTGCATAAATATTTATTTTTTGTTATTAATTTCTAACATTTTACAACGATTAACGTTTATAATTTATCTTATTTAAATGTTTTTTTAGGATAATTCAAAAAAAACTTGTAGGTTTGCTAATTGAAATTTTTTGTAAAAATAGTTATTAAATGGACATTATAAAAGTCAAAGATAAAGAATTTTCAAAATTTATCTATTCGGACACAATTTTAGAGGCAGTTGCAAAAGTTGCAAATCAAATAAATCAGGATTATGCAGATAAAAATCCGCTATTTTTAGTTGTTTTAAATGGAGCATTTATGTTTGCATCAGATTTATTGAAGAAAATAAATATTGAATGTGAAATTTCTTTTGTCAAACTATCATCTTATTCAGGAACAAATTCTACAGAAACAGTTAAGAATTTAATCGGAATTAATGAAGAGCTAAAAAACAGGAGTGTTATTTTGGTTGAAGACATTGTAGATACTGGTATTACGATTGAGCACATGATAGAGGAACTTAAGAAATTTGAACCTTTAGATGTAAAAATTGCGACATTGCTATTAAAACCAGAAAAATACAATAAAGCGCATAAAATTGATTATGTAGCAATAGAAATTCCTAACGATTTCATTATTGGATACGGGCTTGATTATGATGGTTTTGCAAGAAATTTGCCAGATATTTACAAAATTGTTTAATATTAAAAATTCAAAATATGCTGAACATTGCACTATTTGGTCCTCCGGGAGCAGGAAAAGGAACTCAGTCAAAATATTTGATTGAAAAATACAATCTTACATATATTGCAACTGGAGATATTCTACGTCAGGAAATTGCTGAAGGCACTCCACTAGGTATGGAAGCCAAAGATATTATTGATAAAGGAGGATTAGCTTCGGATGAAATTATTGTTCAAATTATTGAAAACAGGATACTTATGAATCCTGATGCCAATGGAATATTATTTGATGGTTTTCCGAGAACAGTAGTTCAGGCATATATACTTGAAGGATTATTACTCAAAATGAATACTTCCCTGATGTGTATGTTAAGTTTGGAAGTTCCCCGCGAGGAATTAATAAGACGTATGCTCGAAAGAGGGAAGACATCTGGCAGAAGTGATGATAGAGAAGATGTTATAGATTTCAGATTACAGGAATACGAAAACAAAACAATTCCGGTTGCTCAATTTTACAATGAAAAAAAGAAATTTTATCCTATAAATGGAGTTGGCAAATTAGATGATGTATGCAAAAGACTAACCAAAGTAATTGAAAAAAATCTTGAAAATGTTTGGCTTAACATTGTACTTTTTGGTCCTCCGGGAGCTGGAAAAGGAACTCAAGCAAAACTACTCGCAGCGAAATACAACTTAATTTACATATCTACAGGAGAATTACTTAGAAACGAAATTGCTCTTAATACCGACATGGGTAAAATTGCTAAAGTTTATATGGACAAAGGCGATATAGTACCTGATGAAATTGCAATTCGATTGATTGAAGCTAAAATCAAAATGAACCCAAATACAAAAGGATTTATTTTTAAAGGTTATCCAAGTACTATTGTTCAAGCATATATATTAGATGGTCTGCTTCGTAGGTTAGGAACATCTGTAACCGGAATGCTGGAAATAACTTCTACTACATTACAATCGATGAAAAGATTATCAGCTAGAGCAAAAACAGAAAAAGCAAGAATTTATGATTTAGATGCTGAAATAATCATTCACAGATTAGAAGTTTATGAGAAAAAAGCACCTAAAGTAGCAGAATATTTTCAGAAACAAAATAAATTTTACTCAGTGAGTGGTGAAGGAGAAGAAAATAATGTTTTTGAAAAACTTTGCAAATCTGTTGAAAACATTAAAAAGGAACTAAGATAGATTAAAATGTTCAATATAATTATCTTAGGACCACCGGGATGTGGTAAAGGCACACAATCTGCCAATATTATAAATAAATACAGGCTAACCCATATTTCTACCGGTGAAATCTTAAGAGAAGAAATTGAACTTCAAACAGCAATAGGAGACGTAGTTAGAAAATTTATCGATAGAGGATACTTAGTCCCTGATGACATAATAATGCGTGAAATCTTTGTTTCTGCAATAAAACACAAACCAAGGTTTGGACTTTTATTTGACGGTTTTCCAAGAACTTTGTTTCAGGCAGATTACCTTGATGATATATTAAAACATAAAAAACAAAAAATTTCATTGGTTATATATCTTGAAGTAAGCGAAGAAGAATTATATAATAGAATAAAACACCGTTCGATAGGTTCAAAAAGAAGTGATGATAATTTTGAGACTGTAAAAAACAGATTAGATGTTTATTATGAGCTCACACATCCACTTATAGCTTATTACACTAAACAAAAAAAACTGGTATCAATTTCAGGAATGGCTCCTGTTGAGGAAGTTTTCTCAAAAATATCTTCTGTAATAGATGATTATCTTATAAAAAAGGAAAAATAATGGCAAGTTCAAATTTTGTAGATTACGTAAAAATATTCTGTCGTTCGGGAAAAGGTGGAGCAGGTTCACATCATTATCTCCGTTCACTAATTAGTCCTCTTGGTGGTCCTGATGGCGGTGATGGAGGTAGAGGCGCCCATGTAATCCTAAGGGGAAATCAACAACTTTGGACGCTTTTGCATCTAAAATATACGAAACATATTCATGCGGAAAACGGAGGCAATGGTGGGAAAAATCTTATGACCGGAGCTCAGGGAAAAGATATATTTATTGAAGTTCCACTGGGAACTGTTGTAAAAGATGCTGAAACAGGAAATGTAGAATTTGAAATTACCGAACAAGGTCAGGAAATCATTATTATGAAAGGAGGAAGAGGAGGTTTGGGAAATGATCATTTTAAATCATCAACAAATCAAGCTCCCAGTTACGCCCAACCAGGAGAAGAAGGAAAAGAAGCATGGAAAATTCTTGAATTAAAACTTTTAGCAGATGTTGGATTGGTTGGTTTTCCGAATGCTGGTAAATCAACGCTTTTATCAGTTGTTTCTTCTGCAAGACCTGAAATAGCCGATTATCCATTTACAACACTAAAACCTAATCTTGGAATAGTTAAATATTATGAAGATAAATCATTTATTATGGCTGACATTCCAGGCATAATAGAAGGTGCATCAGAAGGTAAAGGATTAGGATTGAGATTTTTGAGACATATTGAAAGAAATTCTATCCTATTATTTATGGTTCCTGCTGATAGCAATGATATTAAAAAGGATTATAAAATTTTGGCTACAGAATTGAAACGTTATAATCCTGAATTAATGGATAAATCAAGAATACTGGCTATAACAAAATGCGATTTGGCTGATGAAGAACTGATGAAGGAAATGAAAAAAGAATTGCCAAGAGGTGTTCCTCATGTTTTTATCTCATCAATAACTGGTTTTGGAATAAAAAATCTAAAGGATTTAATCTGGAAAAAACTGAATGAAAGTTTATTATAATTTAGTTTGACCATCTTTACAACTTCACATATAATAATAAATTCTTATTTTTTTTATTTTTTTTTTATTTTTTTAGATTTCTCTTTATTTTTGAACTATATTTGTTAATTATTTATAAACATTAATTTTAAAATTATAGGAGGATTTATTATGAAAATTGTAAGACTATTTTTTTCGGTTTTATTTCTTTTTTCTTTTTTAGCAGTAAGCAGCCAATCAGCTATTTACGAAATGAATGATTTTGTTGTATATCAAAAAATACATAAAAAAATTGCAATTGTTCCAATTGATATTACTGTGGATATAAAGAGTATGCCCAGAGATATTACAGTAGATGACCTTGATAAACTTCATAAAGATGAGTCACTTTTTTTACAGGAATATTTTTATGCTGTAAACCTAAATGAAAACCAAAGCAAACGTATGACTTCTGAAATTCAGGATGTTAGAAAAACAAATGCTTTACTCGAAAAAAACAATGTAACTTTTTCCAATATTTCAAAAATTCCAAAAGAAGATTTGGTTAAATTTTGTGAAGTTGATGCAGTTATAGTGGTATTCTTTTACAAATCTAATCAAATAGTAAATGAAAAACCAAGAAATACCATTGATTCAAAAGTGGCAATTTTTGATAAAAATGGCAAATTACTTTGGGAATATTATGATACTATTTTTGCAAGTGCCGACAAAAACACACTCTATCTTGAAAAATTGATTTTAGAAAAAGCAGCAAAGAAAAATCCGTATCGTAACGAAATTAAAGAGCCTAAAAACTAAAGCTTAATATATTTATTATGAATAAAATGACATTTTTTAAACTCAAAAGGTTTAGAAAAAAATTGAAGTACTTTTTATTTTCGTTAAGTATTTCATTATTATTTCTAATATCTTCATGTGTAAAAGAAGGTGACTTTGAATTTGACAAATTAGCTCAAAATCAATTCGATCCAACTATAGCAGCACCATTTATCAATTCAAGACTTACTTTAAAAGATATTTTAAAGGACACTTCAGGTATTGTACAGGTTGACATCCAGACAAATGCCTTGAAATTAGTATATAGTTCTGATAACATGGTATCTGTAATGGCCAAGGATTTGTTTGAAATACCTAATCAAAGCATACAAACAGACACATCAAATCTGGTACTGGTTCCACCTATAGGAGATTCTAATTTCTATTCAATTACAAAACCTTATTCTTTTCAACTTCCAAAACCAGAACAAAAAGTTGATAGTGTTTTCATTAAACATGCTATGCTGAAATTGAGCATAAATACGGATATTAATCATAAAGGAAGAGTAAAACTTATCATTCCAAATATGAAATTTCCTAACGGACAAAATTTTAAGGTTGAAATCCCGATTGATTACAATGGAGGAGCAACTCCTTATGTGATTAATATACCGCCAATTGATATTTCGGGTTGTAAAATAACATTTAATAATTTACCCGGTCATAGAAATGAAGTTATATTTAAATATGAACATTGGCTTTATAAAGATTCATATACTTATAACAGTAGTTACTTTATTCAACTAAATGATGCGCTTGAAAATATAACTTATGATAAATTAGTTGGTTATATTGGGCAATATGAGTTTCCAATGAACGACACAACTGAAATTTCAGTTTTCAATACACAATTGGAAGGAAATTTTGAGTTGGATAATATTAAAATCGGAGGAAAAATCGAAAACTCTTTCGGCTTGCCATTGGAAATAAAAGTAGACAAACTTCAAGCTCAAAATGGCTCTGTAATTAGAAATATTAATGATTTTCCCAGTCCAAATCCTATTCCAATAAATTCACCAACACAAATAGGACAATCAGTAACTACAACTATTTCACCTGTAGTTAGTACTGACTTAGCAAATGCATTTAATATTTCTCCAAAAAAAATCATTTATAAGGTTACAGGTAAAGCAAATCCCGCAAATGATTCAACAATTTCAAACTTTATTATTGATACAAGCAATTTCAAGGTAAGTTTTAATATTGAAGTACCATTAGAAGGTAAAGTTGGTGGATTTGTTCTTCAGGATACCATTGGCTTTGATTTGGCAACAAAAATAAAAGATGTGGATGAGGTTACTTTTAAAATTTATACTAATAATGCTTTCCCTCTTGATGCCTTTGTTCAGGTATATTTTGCTGATAATTTATTTCATGTAATTGATTCTATGATCACTAACAACTCATCAGTTATCCAATCGGGAAATATTGATCCTATTTCACATACTGTAACTTCTGCAAGATCAACAACTACCGAAGTTGTAATAACTAAAGACAGAGTTAGGAAAATAGAAAGTCTGAATACACAAAAGCTCATTATTAAAGCCCGTCTGACTTCAGGTAATTATAATAACAATCAAATTGTTAAAATTACCAACAATGATTATATTGATGTAAAACTTGGAATGAAAGCTAAAGTTAATATTAAACCGTAAAATGGAGGCTAATACTATGAAAATAAAATTAATACAGCTTATATTACTATTTTTTATATTTTTGTTTTCTACAAATGGTTTTGCTCAGGATGGAAATACAATCTATTTTATGCAAAACATTCCTCAATCAAATTACAGTAATCCTGCTTTGATGCCAAATTGCAAGTTTTATTTAGGAATACCGGGACTTTCATCTATACGGTTTAATTTAGATAATGGAAGCTTTTCATACAATGATGTTTTTACACGAAGAGCTGACGATTCACTTATTATCGATAAAAACAAACTAATTGGGGCATTATCAGACAATAACAAACTTAGCTATGATATTTCCGAACAAATTTTCGCAATGGGATTTAGGGCTAAACGGAGTTATATTACATTGGGTGTTAACACAAAAATTTCAACAAATTTTAATTACTCAAAAGATTTTATGACTTTTTTACTTAAAGGCAATGCTGAATTTATTGGTAGAAATGCAGATTTAAGTAATACTAAATATGAAGCCAATGCATATTCGGAAATTGCTATCGGATATGCAAGAGAATTTGGCAAGAAATTTACATTTGGTGTAAAATTTAAATATCTGGTTGGAATCGTAAATGTTTTTACAGAAAAATCCAATATTACTATTTTTACAAATCCCAATACTTATGATATTACTGCAACTTCAGATTTATTAATCCATTCCTCTTCACCTTTTGATAGTATTAAGAATATTGACAAACAAATTAAGGATATTAAATGGAAGAATCTTATGGATAATAATGGCTATGCTTTTGACTTTGGAGGAGAATTCAGACTCAACAAACGATGGGCTTTTGGTGCCAGTCTTATTGATTTAGGTTCAATAACCTGGAAAACAAATATTAAAGACTATAAAACAAAAAATCCTAACAAAGAATTTACCTTTTCAGGATTAGATATAAATGAAGCTTTTAAAGGTGGAGAAATTGATAATAAAGTTATTGACAACCTGATAGATTCCTTAAAAGAAACCATTGGGATTGAAGAATATACCGGAGCATCATACAAGGCACCTTTAAAAACAAAATTATATCTGAGTGCATCATTTGCTCTGAATAGCAAAAACAGATTTGGATTACTTATGCGTAATGAATTTGCCAATGAAGCTGTAAATACAATGCTAAGTGTTTCATACAATACCAATATCGGTCGAAATCTTGCCATAACATTAAGCAATACTTTTGTTTCAGGAAATATGTTTAATCCGGGTGGTGGATTTACATTTAACTTAGGTCCTTTTCAATTATACATGATTGGAGATCACTTTTCTTCAGTATATTTAGCTGATATGAAAAATTTTGGAATTCATTTTGGAATGAACTTTGTTTTTGGAAAAACCAAACAAGGCTACCGTCATGAAAAACAAAAAAACATTGAAGTGGAAGAGGAAAGAACCAGAAAAAAAGTAGTAAAACCTTTCATAACCGATACAATTGTTCCTATTGATACAGCTGCAATCTTACCTATTGAAATACCTGCAACTGATACGCTAACTATTCCTGTTGATACTGCATTATTAAATAAAACAGATACTATTATTACAATACCAACAGATACTTTAAAAATGGAAACTACTCCTTTTAAAGATTCTTTAAATATTGAGGTTAAGGACACTTCTCCTCCGATTATTAGAAAAGAAGAAATTATTCCGAAAGAAAAAGTTAGTATTCCAGCAACAAATAAACAGGCAACAAAACCAAAAAAACCAGCTGCTGCAAAGCCTAAACAAACTATTAAACCAATTAAAAAGTAAATAAAAAAAGCGAGATGAAAATCTCGCTTTTTTTTGGTCTTTTCCAATTAGCCTTTGTAAAATGGCAACTTTACAATTTTTGCTTTAATCAGTTTTTCCCTGATTTTAATATAGATTTCGGTATCAGATTTTGCAAAAGGTGTATTAACATAACCCATTCCAATGTTGATTCCTAATGAAGGAGCCATCGTTCCGGAAGTTACTTCTCCAATTACATTACCGTCAGCATCGCAAATTTCATAATGTTGACGTGGAATACCCTTGTCAATCATCTCAAATCCAACTAATTTATGCTTAACACCATTTTTTTTCTGATCCAGTAAATAATCTTTATCAATAAAACAAGTATGATGTACAAGACCACGCCAATATGT
>CAZYEM010000038.1:18769-22153 GCA_964646395.1 uncultured Bacteroides sp. | reverse complement strand
CCAAAATGGCTGATTTACCAAAAATAAATCCACCAATTGCTCAACCAAATGATCCCGATTATAAACCATATCGCAGAGATCCGATAACGTTGGTAAGAAAATGGGCTTTACCCGGAACCGAAGGTTTACGTCATAGAATTGGCGGTTTGGAAAAAGAAAATATCATAGGAACCGTTTCGACTGATCCTCAAAATCATCAGATAATGACTGATTTAAGAGAAGCAAAGGTTCAGAAAGTGGCTGACTTTATTCCTAATCAAAAATTAACAGGAGAAGAAAGTGGTGAATTATTGGTAGTTAGTTGGGGTGGTACCGAAGGTGCTGTTTTAAGTGCAGTGGAAGTACTTCAGAAAGAAGGCAAAAAAGTGAGTCATGCTCATTTCCATTATATTATGCCATTACCAAAAAACACAGATGAGATATTAGGAAAATTCAAGAAGATTATTGTTTGTGAATTAAATTCAGGTCAGTTTGTAAATTATTTAAGAATGAAACAACCTGATTTTAAATATTTACAATTTAACAAAGTACAAGGTTTACCATTTGTTGTAAGCGAGTTAACTGAAGCGTTTAACAAAATTTTAGAGGAGAAATAATCATGGAAAACTATACAGTAGAAAGATCAAAAGTTGAATTAACAAAAGAAGATTTTGTTAGTGATCAAATGGTGAAATGGTGCCCTGGATGCGGTGGTCATGCTATCTTATCTTCGGTTGCAAATGTATTTCCAAAAATTGGTTACCGTAAAGAAAATTTCTGTATGGTTTCCGGAATCGGATGTTCTTCAAGATTTCCATATTATGTAAATACTTATGGATTTCATGGAATTCATGGTAGAGCTGCAGCAATATCTTCTGGAGTTAAAATTGCTAATCCACATTTAAGTGTTTGGATGGCAACTGGTGATGGTGACTCTATGGCAATTGGTGGAAATCATTTTATACATATTATCCGTAGAAATATAGATATTAATATTATGTTATTCAACAACCAGATATACGGTTTAACAAAAGGACAATACTCTCCTACCACACCAATGGGAAGCATTACAAAAACTTCACCACAGGGAACAATAGAACATCCGTTTAATCCGGGTGAATTGATTTTGGGAGCTCAGGGTACTTTTTTTGCCAGAGCCGTAGATACCAATCCTAAATTGATGACCGAAGTAATGTTTGAAGCTGCACGACATGACGGAACTTCTGTAGTAGAAATACTTGAAAATTGTGTGATTTTTGCTGATAAAACTCATGTTCAGATTACATCAAAAGATTTGAGAGACGACCATCAGATTCATCTGAAAAACGGAGAACCTATGCTTTTTGGTAAAGAGAAGAAAAAAGGTATTCGTATGAAAGATTCACGTTTGGAAGTTGTTGAAATTGGGAAAGAAGGAATAACGGAAGAAGATATTCTGATTCATGATCAATATCAGCAGGATCCGGGTTTACATTTAATGCTAGCAAAAATGACGCCACCTCTTTTGCCTATGGCAATGGGTGTTATTCGTTCAGCTATGTATCCTACTTATGATGATATGGTTGAAGAACAAATCAAATTTGCAAAGGAAAATTCAAAAATCAAAAACATGGACGACTTGCTTAATAGCGGCGATACATGGATTATAGAATAAGACTGAAATGTTGTAAATTTGAAAGATTATAAAGCTTATATAGCTGAATATTCATAATTCTAAATAAAAATCCTCTCGTTTGAGAGGATTTTTTTATTTTTGCGGGATGTTAAAACAATTCAAAAGATATATTGCAACTCAGAAATTATTTCTGAGAAAAGAAAAAATACTGTTAACTGTTAGTGGCGGAATTGATTCAGTAGTAATGTGTGAGCTATTTTATCAGGCAGGTCTTCATTTCGGAATAGCACATTGCAATTTCCAATTAAGAGGAATCGAATCGGATGGAGATGAATTATTTGTAAAAGAACTTGCCCTAAATTACGAAGTCCCTTTTTACGGAAACCATTTTGATACAATTTCTTATTCAAATAAAAACGGGATTTCCATACAAATGGCAGCAAGAGAATTAAGATATGCCTGGTTTGATGAAATATTAAAGAATGAATGTTACCAATATATTGCTACCGCTCATCATCAAAATGATCAGATAGAAACATTTTTCATAAACTTATTAAGAGGAACCGGAATAGCAGGTTTACATGGAATTTTACCCAAACAAAATCAAATTATCCATCCGCTGCTATTTACAACACGTGAAAAAATTGAAGTTTTTGCTGAAATTAATAATCTGATTTACAGAGAGGATAGTTCAAACAACTCAAATAAATATCTCCGAAATACAATTAGGCATCAGATTATTCCTCAATTCAAACATTTATCTGGAGATTTTGAAAAAACAATGATAGAAAACATCGAAAAAATTAGAGATACAGAAATTGTTTTTGCTGAAATGCTTGAACTGAAAAGAAAAGAATTAGTAAAAATAGAGAATGGACAGGTTTTAATTAATATTTCCAAATTGCAAAAACTTAATCCGATAAAAATCTATCTTTATCATTTTTTAAATCCTTATAATTTTAATAATGAAACCGTTGATAATTTAATAGCTGCAATTTCAGAAATTTCCGGAAAACAATTCTTCTCAACAACTCATCGTTTATTAAAAGATAGGGAAAATTTAATAATCATTGAATTAAAAGATGAACCAACATCTTGCGAATTAACTTACATTACAGCGTCAACAGCATCAATATCCGAACCTCTTTCTATTGATTTCAGGCTAACATCAGAATCGGAAATAATAAGAATAAATCCTGATAAAAATTTTGCTTATTTGGATTATAATAAGTTGAATTTTCCTTTAACCATACGTAAATGGAAACAAGGCGATTATTTTTATCCAATAGGAATGAAAGGGAAAAAGAAGATCAGCGATTTTTTTACCGATCAGAAATTTTCAATTATCGAAAAGGAAAATACCTGGATTCTTTGTTCCAATAAAGATATCGTATGGATAGTTGGATGGCGCATTGATGATCGTTTTAAACTTACCAATAATTCTAAAAAAGGATTTATTGCAGAATTAAATATTTAAGTAAAAACTTATTTAATAAATGATTACGCTAATAATATTTGCTTAATTTTATTGCCGAAAAGACTCAGTTTTTTTGAATTTTAATACTAAACAATTAGGTATCCCGAAAAATGAAGTTGATAATAGCATTGTTATAAGATATCTAAAACTAATTAACTCATTAACAATTAATTATTGTCGATTAAAATATAAGCAAACAACTGAATTAATAAGAAATTTTCAACTTTTTTTAGCAGAAATAATTAAAAAATTGTGGATTTTTTCTTTAATTTAAAAGAATATTAATCGATTATACAACTTTTAATAATTTGAA
>CAZYEM010000038.1:7713-18669 GCA_964646395.1 uncultured Bacteroides sp. | reverse complement strand
TTTTTCTTTAATTTAAAAGAATATTAATCGATTATACAACTTTTAATAATTTGAATCGTCTTTAAAATAAACAATTAAAAAAAAAGGCTTAACATCCAATTAACAGTCAGTAAATGAATTAGATTATAAATTTACACAATAATTATTATAATTATAATTCATTTATTTTAAGCAAATTAGAAAACTAACTCTTATTTTTAAACTTAATTCATAATGAGAAAACTATCATTTTTATTCTTAATACTAATATGCAGCTTAATAAACCATGCAAATGCTCAGTTTATTAGAACAGGAATTTCTGAAAAAACAACCTTACAGGTAAAAGAAAATACAGAAACCGGATTCGTTATTAAAAATAGTGTTTCAGAATTGGAATTTGCCAATGTTATGACTGATAAAGGCATATTTACAAAAATAGAATTACCAGGTTATACTGCTGGTAACGAAATAGGTAAACCACAATTTCCCGTACTGAGAAATCTAATAGAAATACCTTATGGAGCAACGATTGTAATAAACATAAAAAATGCAGAGGTTAAAACATACGATCTCAATATTTTAGGATACACAGGTAAGATTTTCCCAAATCAAAAACCGATTTTTAAAAGCGATAAAGGGAAAAAACCATTAGTGATTAATGAAGAAGAATATACTAAAAATCAATTACTTTCCTTACCCTTAGCAAGTGTTGAATATTTAGGAATTATGCGTGGCGTTAGAATTGCCCGTTTAAATATTTCACCGGTTCAATACAATCCGGTTACAAATACAATAAAAGTTTATACGAATATAGAGGCAGAAATTCGTTTTGAAAATGCTGATATAGCAACAACTAAAGCAGAAAAACTACGAAATCATTCTGTTTTGTTTAACAGCTTCGAATCAAAATTATTGAATACAGGAGCTAATACTGTATTTAAAGATTCAATTACAAAATATCCAGTAAAATATGTAATCGTTTCTGATCCTATGTTTCAAACAATTCTGCAACCATTTATCCAATGGAAAACTAAAAAAGGTTTTAAAGTAATAGAAGCATATACAAACAATGCCGCAGTTGGAACAACAACAACTTCAATAAAAAACTACTTACAATCACTTTATAACGCCGGAACCCAATCTGACCCCGCACCTACTTATGTACTTTTTGTTGGGGATGTAGCCCAGATACCAGCTTTTTCCGGTACTACAGGAACACATGTTACTGACCTTTATTACTGTGAATATACGAATGATTTCTTTCCCGAAATGTATTACGGTAGATTTTCAGCACAGACTGTTAGTCAGTTACAATCACAAATAGACAAAACGTTACAATACGAAAAATACCTGATGCCTGATTATTCATTTTTAAACAATGTTGTTATGATTGCCGGAGTTGATGCAAGTTTTGGACCAATTCATGCTAACGGACAAGTTAATTATGGTACATCAACATATTTTAACACTACAAATGGTTTTAATTGCAGTAGTTATTTATATCCTGCTTCCCAGAATAATGCAGCACAAATTATTCAAAATGTGAGTAATGGAGTTGGTTTTGTAAACTATACTGCACACGGGGGTTCGGATGGTTGGGTTGATCCTTCTTTTAATGTTTCTGATGTTGCCGGATTGCAGAACGAAAGTAAATATCCACTGATGGTTGGTAATTGTTGTGTTTCAAATAAATTTGATGTTTCTGAATGTTTTGGAGAAGCATTATTACGAGCCAATAAAAAAGGAGCAATTGGCTATATTGGAGCCTCAAACAATACTACATGGGATGAAGATTACTGGTGGGCATGTGGAGTTGGAACAGTTGTATTAAATCCAACTTATTCATCTACTGGATTAGGTGCACTCGACAGAATAATGCATACACATAACGAAGCTTTTTCAGAATGGTATGTTTCGCAAGGACAAATGGTAAATGCAGGAAATCTTGCAGTTACACAAGGTTCGGCATCAAGTTACGATTATTACTGGGAAATCTATCATTTAATGGGTGACCCGTCCTTAATGCCATATTTTAAAATACCATTGGTTATGAATGCTAATTATATGCCACTATTACCACTAGGGAATAATTCGTTCACAGTAAATACCGAACCTTATGCTTATGTAGCGTTATCAATGAATGGTGTTTTAAAAGGAGCTGCACTTGCCGATTCAATGGGAGTAGCTTTAGTAAATATTATTCCCATCTCAATTGCTGGAACCGCTGATATTGTAATAACAAAACAAAACAGACAACCTATAATTGCTTCTTTACCGGTTGCTACACCCACAGGACCATACATTTCATTGAATAGCTACCAATTAAGTGATGCAACAGGCAACAACAATCAATTAGCAGATTATGGTGAAAATATCAATATAAATATTGACCTGAAAAATATTGGTATTGCAAATTGCAATAATGTAACAGCTACAATATCATCCACTAATCCATTTATTACTATTACCGACAGCACCGAACTTTTTGGAACTATCAATGCAGGTAATAGTAAAAGCGTTGCTTCAGCATTCACTATAAGTATTGCTAACTTAATACAGGATCAATCAGTTGCAAATATCATTCTGAATATTAAAGACAATGCCAATAATATCTGGAACTATAATTTCAATATAATCCTAAATGCACCGGTTCTTAATATAACCAAAATGATAATTGAAGATGGATCTCCTGCCAATAATAACAAAAGATTAGATGTCGGAGAAACTGCCACTTTCAAATTTGAAGTAAAGAATACCGGACATAGCGATGCTATAAACACAATAGCTGGTTTAAATTCCCCAACCAATTTTATTACAATTGCAAATCAAAGTGTTAATCTAAATAACTTTACAAAAGGAAGTACAACATGGGTTTCTTATTCAATAACAGCTAATAGTACAGCACAAAATGGTGATACTTATCTGTTGAATTTGCAATTAAACGCTTCTCCTTATTCCATTCAACAAAGTTTCAATACATTAATTGGGATAATGTCGGAAGATTTCGAATCGGCCAACTTTACTAAATATGAATGGGATACTACCTATAATAATCCATGGATTATCAACAGCACAGAAGCTTATGAAGGAAGTTACTGTGCAAAATCAGCTCCGATAAATAATAATGATACATCGGCATTTTCAATTTCTATCAACGTATTAACCAATGATAGTATCTCTTTTTACAGAAAAGTTTCATCTGAAAACAACTACGATTATCTTAATTTTTACATTGATAATGAAAGAATCGCACGCTGGGCTGGAAACAAAACATGGTCAAGGGTAGCTTATCCGATTACTCCCGGACATCACTTACTTTCTTGGCTATATATAAAAGATCAAACCACGATTTCAGGAAGTGATTGTGCATGGGTAGATTTTATTGTTTTTCCTGCTATTCAATCATTTGTAAATATTGATGAACAAAAATTAAATGTTCTTAATAATTTCATGATTTTCCCGAATCCAACTACAGATATTATTAATCTTAATTTTACTCTTTTAGAGGAAAATCCTGTTTATCTGAAAATTTTTAACACCAATGGTCAAATGGTTTACAATGAGGATATTGAGACACAACCTATAGGAAAACATACTACATCAATAAATACAAACTATTTTAACAGTGGTGTGTATTACATAAGTTTACAATCAAAAAATCAAATAATAACTCAGAAATTAATTATCACAAAGTAAAAATAAATACACTTATGATAAAAAGAACAATATTTTTAATGTGTTTAATAGCAAGCACGTTATATTTAAATGCCATTAATTCAAATACAAAAAACATAAGTTCAAAAGCAAAAGTTGAATTAATTTCATCAAACATTGAAACTTCAATAGTAAAGGTTTCATTTGAAAATTTCCAAACCATAGATGTAACAACCAGTAAAGGAAAAGCAAAAAAACTCAGTTTAAAAGGAGCTGTACCAATGTTACTTACCAATGCTCCCGAACTACTTACCGTTTCTGCATCTATAATAATTCCTGATAATGCTGAAATGGATTTAAAAATAATTTCAGAATCTTATACTGATTATCAAAATATTATGATTGCACCTTCGAAAGGAAATCTAACTAGAGATATTGATCCATCAACAATAGCCTATACTTTTGGAAAACAATATAATATAAACGAATTCTTTCCCGGAAAACTTGCAGAATTACAAAATCCCTACATTTTAAGAGATTATCGTGGGCAAACCATTACCTTTTATCCTTTTCAATACAATCCTGTTACAAAAATTCTGAGAGTTTATAAAAACTTAACAGTTAAAGCAACTCAAACAGGAATCAGCAATTTTAATAATCTATTAAGATTCAAGAGCTTTACGAAAATTGATACAGAATTTGATAAAATATATAAATCACAGTTTATCAATAGTAATTCCGGTAACAACAAATATACACCCGTTGCCGAAGATGGTAAAATGCTGGTAATTTGTCCCGATCAATTTATGGCATCAGTGCAACCTTTGGTTCAATGGAGAAATATTTCGGGAACACCAACTCAATTGATAAGTGTAACCACTGCAGGAAGTACAAATACAGCTATAAAATCATACATTTCCAATTATTACACAACCTATGGTCTGACTTATGTTATTTTAGTTGGTGATGTTGCTCAAATTCCAACTTTTACTGCTGGTGGTGGTGGTTCTGATAATACGTATGGGTATCTGAGCGGAAATGATCATTATCCGGAAGTTTTTGTAGGCAGAATTTCTGCTGAATCATTTGTACATGTGGCAACTCAGGTTCAAAAGATACTGACTTATGAAATAAATCCTTCCAATGGAAATGGTTGGTTAAACAGAGGGACTGGAATTGCATCATCTGAAGGTCCTGGTGACAATAATGAATATGATTACCAACATATTCGCAACATCAGAACAAAATTGATGAATTATGAATATGGTAATTGCAGCGAATTGTATGATGGCAGTCAGGGTGGTAATGATGCTGCTGGAAATCCTACTGCAACAATGGTAAGCAACGATGTTAACAATGGAGTTGGTATAATGTATTATACTGGTCATGGTTCTGATAATTCATGGGCAACAACTGGATTTTCAAATACAAATGTTTCAAATTTAACCAATACAACCGCTTGGCCCTTTATTTTCTCCGTAGCTTGTGTAAATGGTAATTTTACAACAGGTACTTGTTTTGCTGAAACATGGATGAGAGCTACTTCAAATGAACAACCAACTGGTGCAATTGCAACCTTAATGTCAACAATCAATCAAAGCTGGAATCCACCAATGTATGGACAAGATGCTATGATAGATTTACTTACAGAAAGTGTTCAGGGAAATATAAAACGCACATTTGGCGGAATATCCATGAATGGTTGTATGAAGATGAACGATCAATATTTAACTCAAGGTGATGAGATGACTGATACCTGGAATATTTTTGGTGATCCTGCCTTAATGATTCGAACTGATACTGCTAAAAACATGATAGTTACCCATAATTCGGTAATATTTATTGGAGCAACAACTTTTGCTGTGAATTGCAATGTTGAAGGAGCTAAAATAACTCTGAGCATTAACAATTTACCGATTGGTTCAGCCTCGGTTACTAATGGTATAGCTAATATTAATTTCCCATCTTTAGCAAATATTGATAGTATCAAAGTAGTTGCTACCGCTTATAATAGAATTCCATATATTGGAGTAGTGCAGATTATTGTACCATCAGGTCCTTATATTCAATTTAATGGAAAACAAATTGTTGATATTTTAGGAAATAACAATGGTTTAGCTGATTATAATGAAAATGTCAATCTGAATGTTGATTTGAAAAATATGGGTGTTGCAACTGCAAATAATGTAAGTGCGAGCATATCAACAACCGATACCAATATAGTTATTACAAACTCTCAATTTAATTGGGGTAATATTTCAGCAGGAGCTAATGTATTACA
Organism: uncultured Bacteroides sp.; assembly: GCA_964646395.1. Taxonomy (GTDB): domain Bacteria; phylum Bacteroidota; class Bacteroidia; order Bacteroidales; family JACABE01; genus JACABE01. Next base: position 12,755 of record CAZYEM010000038.1, on the reverse strand, counting down.
AAATAGTGCTTTTTCATTCAACGTTAAAAATAATGTTGAAGACCAACATCTTGTTAATTTCAACCTTATTATTACTGATGGGAATGCAAATACATGGAATGCTAATTTTAATATTAATTTAAATGCTCCTAAATTATTCAGCGGAAATATTATTATTAAAGATAGTATTATCGGAAATAATAACGGACGACTTGACCCAGGTGAAACTGCTCAAATTATTATTCCTTCGATGAATATTGGTAATAGTAATTGTTTGAATGCAAATGGTATTTTAACTTCACAGAATTCTAACGTAACTATAATTAATTCTAACTCCTGCTCTTTCAATGCATTAAATGTTGGCATTAATAATAATGCTTTTTTTACAGTACAAATTGATTCTTCAACAGTTACAGGAACGAATGCTGAACTGAATTTCACATTAACTTCAGGAGCTTATCAGGTAAATACTACATACAATCAAATAATTGGATTAGTAAATGAAGATTTTGAAACCAATAATTTTGCAAAATTCAATTGGGTACAAGGAGGGAATGCGCCATGGACTATTATAAATGCAAACCCTTATGAAGGAAGCTATTCAGCAAAATCGGGTGTAATTGGAAACAGTAAAACATCTACTTTAGCTGTTATTGTTAATGTTACATCAAATGATACTATCTCTTTTTTTAAGAAAACTTCATGTGAAACATCAGCTCCAAGTAATCCAAGCTATGATTATCTGGAATTTTTAATCGACAACACTTCAATGGGAAGATGGGATGGCGAAACAGCCTGGTCGAAATCTGCATTTGCCATTTCTACAGGAGTTCATACATTGAAATGGGTTTATAAAAAAGATAATTACGGTGTTGCAGGCAGTGACTGTGTATGGATTGATTATATTAAATTTCCATCCGGTTTTATTAGCAAAGCTCCGCTAAGTTGTACACTAACAACTTTGGATGACACTATATGCAAGAACACATCAATTCAACTATTTACAATGATAAATGGTGGTTTAGGAAATAATAGCATTATTTGGTCTTCAAATCCGCAGACGACTCCGATTAATGGAAGTAATCCAATTGTAAGCCCTGATACTACAACAACTTATAATGTTTTAATTACGGATGCAATGAATGCTTCAACGAATGCTTCAATAACTATCTATGTAAATCCGGTTCCAATGACGCCATCTGTTTCTCAAAATGGAAATCAGCTAATTTCAACTTCAAATACAAATAATCAATGGTTTGATGATAATGGAATGATTTTAAATGCTACTTCCAATACATATACTCCTTTGAATACAGGAAATTATTATGTTAAAGAAATAAGTTCAGAAGGTTGCTACTCTGATGCCTCAAATGTTATTTATGTTGGATTTGTCGGAATTAACGATTTATCAACATCTGGATTAAATGTTTATCCTAATCCTTTTAGCAAAGAATTCAATATCGATTTTATCTCTGAAAACAGATCTGTTTTAAGTATTTATAATTCAATGGGTGAATTAGTTGACAATATAGTTATTGAAGGAAATTCAATTCAAAAAACAAAGATAAATGCATCTAAGTATAAAGCCGGCATTTATTTTATTCAACTAAAAACCGAAGGAAAATCTATACTACGAAAAATAATAAAATTTGAATAATTAATATAACATTACAAAAAAGCCTGACATTTTAATCTGTCAGGCTTTTTTATTCTTTGAATTTCAAGCTATCTCTTAGAAGATTTAGATCTTTTGCAACTTTATAATTCATTTTTAAAAGTTGTTCTTCAGAAAATTCTTCCTTTTTCTTAAGCATAAAGTACTCTTGCAGAAGTCTGGCTAACAAAACACAAGCAGAACAAGGATGCGAAATTGGTTTATAGATTTCTTTATAAGGTTCATAAATAATATTTGCCAATTCAAATGCTTGTTTTTCAGCAAATGCTATTGTAACCTCATCTTCAAAATCATTTATTATGTCTAATAAATTGGATTCGTGAATATTGCCTAAATTATTTAAACCTAAACCATACATACATGAGCGAACATCACCATTTGGAGCTATTGTTAGCATTTTAGGCTGAAAATATCCTTTGCTTTTACACAAGCTTTTATCAATAAGTTCCTTAAGAGATAAGTCGCTAAGATTATTCGAATTAAAACTTACAGCACCACCCATATCAACAAGTTCCATTGTAATAGGGGTCATATATTTCAGCTGATTTATTTCTAAAGTAAGTTTCAAATATTCAATAAATTTATCTAAATGAACCCGTATCTCGGGAGATGAAATGATTTCGTAGTGTAAACCAACTGTTTCACAAGCTTGAATTATAGTACTAAGTTGTTTTACTCCAATTTTATCTTTATCAAATCTTGAGTCAAAGCTTAATGACAATTGGTTAAGTCCACTGGATTTGAATTTTTTAATAAGTGAAAGAGGAGAAGTAAATCTTCTGTTTGCAGCCTTAAAAAACAATTTATTGCCCCAAAAAGAATTAGTAAACAATCGTGTAGGAATTCCATAACTTGATGCGTAACGTATTAACTCAAAAATATCTGTTTTGGCCAATAAAGCTTCACCACCTGTAAAATTGATTCCATTTTGCAATAATCCTGCAAAATAAGCATCTGCAATTATTCTTTTTACGCTTTCATAAGAAAGCTCATTGCCATGAAAACTTTTACGTACAGATTTTAAAATACAATGTGGACAGTTGGAATTACAATCGTAAGTCAACTCAAAATTAATGGCTTCTATGTTCCTAATTGGAAAATATTTATATGAGTTTAATGCTATTTCTTTTGAATTTTCAAAAAGCTTATCCTCAATTTCAATTTTCTTAATAAAACCAAGTTCTGCAAGTTTTTCTATGTATTTATCTTCAATAAACTCACTTTGTGAAATAATGCCAATATAGAAAAGCTCGTAAATAAGTTTATTGGACTTTTCTACAGGCAACTTTGCCATATTTAATCTGTTTTTAAGCAAATCGCTATTTATCAGATTACAAGTAAGATTAGTTAATTGAATTGCTTTAATCATTTGATAAAAACATAATGTTTACAAACCTACAATTTTTTTTTGAAAGTAAAGCAATTTTTTTAAAATTATTTTGTGAAGAAGAAAAAGAAGAATGCAGCTGCCCATTTTTTATCGACATTAGGAAGATAACCTAAAGTCTGATAATTTTGATTTTGAACTTTCCCATCAGCATTTATATAGCCTATCGTTTGATAATTAGCATTTTGAACTTTCCGGTCATCATTTATATAGCCAATAGTTTGATAATTTGAATTTTGAATCTTTCCATCAGCATTAATATAACCGATTGTCTGATAATTTTGATTCTGAACTTTCCCATCAGCATTTATATAGCCTATAGTTTGATAATTGCTGTTTTGAATCTTACCATCATTATTAATATAACCAACTGTTTGGTAATTTTGATTCTGAACTTTTTGCTGAGAATATCCATTAACACTAATAAAAAGCAGAAAAATAAAAAATAGAAATTTTATCATAAAATACGCTTATAAAAAATCCGGAAATGCAAAGTCAAGAATATTTCATTGCATTCCGGAATATTATCATTAAAACAATTTAAACTGTCATAATATCTTTTTCTTTAATAACATACTGTTTATCGATATTGTCAATATAATGATTTGTAATCTCCTGAATTTCTTTTTCCAGCACTTTAACTTCATCTTCGGGGATACCATCTTTCTCTAATTTTTTAGCAGTATCCATAGCTGAACGCCTTATATTCCGAATACTAACTTTGGCGTTTTCAGCTTCAGCTTTAGCTCTTTTAGCTAAATCCTTACGACGTTCTTCTGTTAAAGGTGGTACAGCAATTCGAATGATTTCACCATTATTCTGTGGGTTAAAACCCAAATTAGCAGCTAATATCGCTTTCTCAATCACAGAAATCATGTTTTTTTCCCATGGTTGAATTACTATTTGTCTTGGATCCGGAGTGCTGATATTGGCAATATTTTCAATTGGGCTCATTGCTCCATAATAATCAATCCTAACACCATCAAGCATCTGAGGACTAGCTTTGCCTGCTCTTATCTTATGAAATTCACGGTCAAGATGAAGCATTGCATGTTCCATGCCTTCTTTAGCTTCGTCTAAACAAAATTGAGATTCTTCTGTCATAGTATTTGCTTTTTAAAACTGAAAGTACAAAAATACAAAAAAAATTATTTTATTAAGCAACCAATGTACCAACTTTTTCTCCATTTACTACTTTTTTTAAATTTCCTGCCTTATTCATATCAAAAATAATGATAGGAAGCTTATTCTCTTTACATAATGTAAAAGCTGTTAAATCCATGATTTTAAGACCCTTTTCATATACTTCATCAAAAGAAACAGTTTCATATTTTATTGCATTCGGATCTTTTTCCGGATCGGCTGTATAAACACCATCTACTCTTGTTCCTTTTAGCATTACGTCAGCTTCTATCTCAACACCTCTTAATGCTGATGCAGTATCAGTTGTAAAGAATGGATTACCAGTTCCACCCGAAATAATAATTACATGTCCATTATCAAGTAAATCTATCGCTTTGGAACGACTCATTGAACTACATATAGGATCTATGGCAATTCCTGACAATAAAGTGGTTTTTACATTCATTTTCTTTAGCTCAGCCTGAAGTGCCATACTATTGATAACAGTTGCCAACATACCCATATAGTCACCTTGAACCCGATCCATTCCTTTTGCCATTCCTTGTAACCCACGAAAAATATTACCACCACCTATTACAATTGCAACCTGTACTTTTTCGGCAACAATAGATTTAATTTCACTTGCATATTTCTCAAGCATATTGGGGTCGATACCATATTGCTGATCTCCCATGAGGGATTCTCCGCTGAGTTTTAATAATATTCTTTTGTATTTTGACATAAGTGCAATTGTTTAAATTAAAAAACAAACCTACATTAATTTTTTAAATTGACAAAATGTTTTGAAAGGTTTTTTAATACTTAATTTTAGGAATCAAAAATTATAAATATACTGATATTACTATTTTAAATTTATAT
>CAZYEM010000038.1:5264-7613 GCA_964646395.1 uncultured Bacteroides sp. | reverse complement strand
AAATTTATATTCAAAAAAAGCCTGAAACTTCAGGCTTTTCTATTTTTAATTGATAATAATTTTCTGATTATATATATTTTGCAACGTCTTTACCTGAATTAGATAACAACCCTTTTTATTACTCATATCTATCTTTTGCATAACAGCATTATTAGAAATTACATGTATTGTTTGTTGACCTAAAACATTTGTAACTATTATGTTTTCAATGTTTTCAAGTTTTGAATTGTCAATATAAATAAAATTTTCATTTGAGTAAATTCTTATTTTATCCGAAATGGTTTCATTAATTAAATTTGATCCAAAATGAAGCCTGAAACGATTTGCTATATCGTTTGCAACACCTGCAAAAGTATAAACAGATTGTTGATTGAGATTAATAAAAGAATTTGTTTTAGTATCTTCTAAAATAATGGCAGTTCCATTTGAAAAACTATTAGTTCCATCAGCTATTAGTGTATATAAAGTGGATGAAGAACACTCAAATCCAATATTTATATCAATATTCCCTACCAAAGAAGGCAATATATTAATGGAATATTTTTTCCCATTTGTTTCAGAATAAAGTTGTGGTGCCTCATTTTCACCATATAGTTTTTCTGCATCATAATTAGCATCATATCCATTAGATGCATTAGATTTAAAATTGATTGCAATCTCATCTTCATAATTATTCCCTTTAACTTTTAATTTTAAAAGATCTGAAACTGTTGTTTTCAGAAAGCTACCTCCATGAGACTGGGCATTAACCGGCAATAAAAGATTTGTTGATGAATTGCATTTCGTCATAAATCCCTGATAAGCTGGTATTAAATTATTAGAAAATGAGCCAGTTCCAAATATTCCGTTATTGACAGCATAATTTCCATTATCCCAGATATAAAGTGAAGCTTCGATATCTGAGTTATTGCTCCAGGGAAAAGCTGTATTGAAATTTAATGTATTTATTGCTGAAGGATACGGATTTCCAACCAGATTATAACCAGCATACGTAGCCATTGGAGAATAAGCTAATGGAATATTAAAATTTCCACTATTAATATCAGAACCAGAATAGGTTATTGTGCTATTTACATCCGACCATACACTATAGCCAACACCTGGCTGTAATATAGAAGATGAACTGGTTATATCAGTCCATGGAGAACCGTTAGGTCCAACCCAGGCTTCATTAAAATATTGCAAAAACATTCCATTAAATAAACTTGAATTTTGTAAAGGAATTGGCATTGAAATAAAGTGCCATTGGTTATTGGCAGTATTTGTAGATAAATATCTTTGAATACTAACTGTTCCACTGATACTTAACATGTAATTTCCTTCAACTAAAGTAGCAGTCCCATTTATATTTGATTCAAAAACTATATTATTTATTGTAATATTACCACTTATTGTCGGATAATTAGTTAATCCGGCAGGAATACTTACATTTGAAGTAGGTCCGGGTTTATATGGATTCCAGTTGGCATCGTTAAACCAATTGTTATCAATATTCCCTGTCCAAATTGCATTACCAGGAATATTTACATTTATTGTAATTTCATTTGACGTTGCAAGAGTTGTTGATAAACAATTCAAATCGGAAGTCATTTCAACTTTTATAATATCTCCATTTAATGGTGTATAAGTGAATGTATTTGAATTAATACCCATATTTATATTATTTACTTTCCATTGATAAAATGGAACTCCACCATTAATAGGAGTTGCAGTAAATGTAACTGGAGTTGCAAATGAAACGGAATTAGAAGTTGCAACAATTGAAACAGATGGGGTTAAAATTGGATTAATTATTACATCCAATTGATTTCTTGGACTCTCGCAATTATTTATTGTTTGAGTTACATAAAAGTTTATTGTACCTGCCAATAAAGAGGAAGGAGTAGGACTTACCATATTTCCTATACCACCGGATGGAGTTAAATACCACAAAAGATTACTTCCATTAGCAGTTAACGGCAATGTAATATCATTCTGACAATATATTGTCGGACTAACTATATTTGGGGCTAAAGGTATCCCATTTACTGTAATTGTATAAGTTGAAATTGCTCCATTACCACAACTATTATTTCCATAAACTGCTATGTTTCCAGAAATTGCAGAATTGCTATAATCAACAGTAATACTGTTTGTTGTACTTATTCCACTTGCTCCAGAAGGTAAAGTCCAATTATATGAAGTTGCATTATTTATAATCGGAACGCTATAGGTTACTCCATTTTGTCCCTGACATACGGTTGATAATCCGGCAATTAAACCAGCTGCATCCGGCAAGGGATTTACTGTTATTGAATATGTTGAAATTGAACCATTTCCACAACTATTATTTCCATAAACAGTTATATT
>CAZYEM010000038.1:0-5164 GCA_964646395.1 uncultured Bacteroides sp. | reverse complement strand
GAAGTTGCATTATTTATAATCGGAACGCTATAGGTTACTCCATTTTGTCCCTGACATACGGTTGATAATCCGGTAATTAAACCTGCAGCATCGGGTAAGGGATTTACTGTAACTAAAACACTATCAATGGAAATACAGCTATTATTATCAGTAACTATTAATTTGTAAGTTGTTGAAAACAGAGGTGTTATTAAATGTGAAATCCCGTTTCCCAAACCATTATCCCAATTATAAGTTAGAGGAAGAATTCCTGAAGTTCCGCTTGCATCCAGCAATATGGTGTTATTTATACAAATGTTGGTATCATTATTAATTGCAATTAAAGGTTTTTGATAAACACCCAAAGTAACATTGTTAGTAATTACTGAACAATTTTTTGTTACAACACATCTAAAAACAGCATTATTAAAGCTATAAGGTGTATTAGAAATTTGAAGAGCAGCTGAATTTGTACCTGAATAAAAAGAATTATCCTGTAAATTATCCCATAGCACTCCATTTTGAATTTGCCATTGATAGCTGCAACCGGCAACTGCAGTTACCATATAGTTTGCTTGCGTATTTTCACAAATTTGAGTTGAAGTAGGTTGACTTAATAAAGTAGAACCAATACTTCCATTGATAAAAGTTGTTGCAATTGGAACTAAATTAAAATCAGCTAATTCTGAATTTGATAATATAGTAAGATTGGTAAAATTTCCCTTATAAATAAATTTCAAATCGCAGAGTTTACCTGAATTTAAATTAACACCACTAATCCCATTGTCTATCCAGGAAATAACTATTTTCCATGCTTCTGGTCCTGTAGTTGGAACACCACTCATTAAATTTGGAAGCAAAGGATCTGCATTTGTATGACCTAAATAAGTTAACATTGAAGTATCATAACTGATATTCATCGTTAAAGCTCCCAATGTATTAATACTATTATAATTTATGGAAACCAATGAAGTATCGTTGAGACATCCACTACCATTTTCTATGGAAATTATCTGTGCATTCGCTATTCCTAAATTAAAAGCCAGAAATAACAATACAATCAATTTATTAATAAATAAGCTTTTCATTTCAACATATTTTAAATTATTAATAAAGCATATTAAATACTAATTTTTTATAAGTTTATAAGTTTGTCTATCTTTTGAATCATCTGTTACAATTTCGAGGAAATAAATCCCTTTATTCAAAAAATCTAAATTATTGATAATGTAATTATTGTCAAAAATACTCTTATCAATAATTAGTTGTTTTCCATCAATTTGAAAAATCTTGAGTTCAAGTATTTGATGTGAATTCAGATATTGAATAATAATATAATCATTAAATGGATTAGGAAAAATGGTAAATGCTTCATTTTCAATATTCATCAAAGATGTTGTAATTACAGTTACTGAATCCGAATAAGTTGTTTCGCATTCATTACTTAACTTACTTCTGAAAAGTGTATTATTAGTAATTGAACTTAAATTATTAATAAACAAGGTGTCTGTTTCAACTCCTTGAAAATCAGAATTATTTTGGAGATTTATCCAATTACCTCCACTTTTTATTTGCCAATTATGAAATAAGGCATTTTGAGAAGTAATAGTTATTTTTGCATTTTGAGAAGAAATGATATATAAACTGGGTTGAACCAACACAAAAGGCGTTGCAGGGACAGAAATACTACCATTTGTATAACCAACAGTTAATATTGTAGATTGATAATCTGCAATTTCACAGTCGGGAGTAAATAGTAAATTTGTATTTCCATTTAGAATCTTAAATTTTAATTCAGAAAAAATTCCCTGACTAAAATTAATACCACCAGTAGATGTAACCCAAGATATTGCAATTTTACCAAGCAATTGACCAGCAGCATTCTTAACATCATTAAACAAAACTCCTGAAGCCAATGAGTTTATATTAAACATATTAATAAACTTAACAGCAGTTGTGTCATAGCTTATATATAATGTTATAGCTCCTGCATTATTAATTGCAGACATAGTAATTGGGGAAACAACGGTGTCGCCAATACAAGCTTGAATATCCGACAATTGCATTGATTGAGTTTTCCCTTGAATCGTAATAATCAGCAAAAAGCAGAAAAATAAAGTTTTAATTAGTTTTTTCATTAAAGTTTTTTTAATTAGTTGGCATTAATATCATTAAATGAGATGAAGTAAATTTTCTGCTAGCGCCATCAACAATGATTTTGTAAGAATATGTTCCTCCGCTTAATTCAGAACCATCAAAACGAACACTATAACTTCCGGCTTTTTGTCTGGAAGATACTATTGTTTTAACTTCTTGTCCAAGAATATTATATGCTTTTAATGAAACAAAACCATCTTCCGGCAATTCATATCTGATTTCAGTTGATTTGCTGAAAGGATTTGGATAATTAGGACTTAATTCATAATCAAGGAAAGGATTGATTATAACATTGGAAAAGCTTAAACTTACTTCGTTTATTATTTCAACATTTTCATCAGCAAATTCACTTTTATCATCTACTTTAAAGGAAATTACATCCTTTTCTGTGGCTTCTCTCTTAGCTCTAAACTGCATAACAAATAATTCGTCACTTTTGCTAAAGGTTAAAGGTTTTAAACTATCCCAGGCTATTATTATTTTCCCATTTTTGGCACTATACATAAAACCAGGCAAAGATGAATAAATTTTTTCAACATCAATAATATTATCAGGATAATTAAGGATTAAAGTAACAGCAGCTGGTTGAATCTTGTTTTCGCAAATAAATGGAATTTCAATACTTTGATTTCTATTTACTTTAATTTCACCTTTATTAAGTAAATTTATTGAAGTAGATTTAGTAAAATTTGCAGAAAAAGAACCATTTACATCGCCTGCACATAAAGCTTTTTTATCATGAACCACATCACTCTGAGCTATTACAAGTGTATCTTTAGTAAAAACCCAATCGTTAATTTGAAAGTAATTAATTTCACCAATCATTCTTTTCCTGATAATTAAGGCATCTAAGCTTGAAATAGTAGTTGAATTATTTACATCAGCTGCAATACGTTGAAGTCTGTTTAATGATGATAATCCTATAGTAGCTCTTCTTACTAACAATGCATCCGTTGAATTAACACCTCCCCAGGGTAAATCTGAATAAGCATCAATCTGGTAAGTTGTTTTAGGCTTATATCCGAAGTTAAATTCCCCATTTTGATTAGTATATAATGAGTCCAATACAGTTGCTCCATTACTGTTTTTTAAATAAACCAAAACATTATTTAAAGGTGTATTTGCATTATTCTGATACTTAACCGATCCTGATATAAGTCGTGGATAACCTATGGTAGTTGTTGCATCAGGTGTATCTTTCATAGGTTCTGTATTTCCAACATTATCTTCAGCTATACTTATGAAATTATAGGTATCATCTTCAACACCATCAATTACGATTACGCTATCTTTATGATAAGTGCCATGAAGTTCATAGGGAAGATTATTTCTGGCAACAAAGAGTTTTAGCGTCTTAACACCGGAACCATTAACATCATCACTGGCAGTAAATGAAATCTGAATATGATTTGTATCAATACTAGGTGGAAGCGGATTTACAAAACTTGTGGGATAGTGTGCATCAATAACATTAGTCCATATATTTGTTTTAATAGCTTCATTAACGTCAAAAATAATTTCTGCTTCAGCACTAATTGTATCACCAGTTATAACCGTATTTTTTGGTAACATTGTAAAACTGACATATCCTTCACCTCTATGTGTAATACTATCATTAACAAGCAAAAACCCTTTATTTGCATCATTTGGAGGTAAACCTGTATTTGGATCAATTGATTCTAGAATCCAGAAAGCTTTTTTATTCTGTATATCAATCCCGGCTGTAATATCAACCATAACACCCAACGAATCTGACACATCCAATCTGTTTGTGTAAAAAGTTGTATTTTGAGGAACACTAAAGTTAAAATCACCAAAACCAAAATCGCCAAGCCGTAATGAATACATATTAGCTTTTGTATCAAATGGCATTTCAATTTTTACAATTTGAGCAGGTACTGTTGCAAATTCAGGATTATTTTCATAGCGAATTGTATATGGAAGTTTTTCGTTAACTCCTATCATTTTATCAGTTCCAAATCCCTCAGGGCCTGTAATATCATTGGGGTCAGCTGCACAGTCAACAGGAATAAATAATACAAAACATGATGCTTGTTTAATACATTGTGCTGCATCTTTAACTGTCACACTATAATTTCCTGACGAGTTTGTTGTTAGGTTGTAACTGGGCCAGCTGCAAATATAAGGAGGTTTACCCCCAGTTACTGAGGCTGTGAGTGTTATAGAAGGTGGCGTTTGATTGTTGCAATATTGTGTAGTTACATTTCCACCACTTATTGTTACATTCATATCAGTTTCATTATCAACGAATACTTCCCCATCTCCAGAACAACCATTTGCATCTGTAATATGAACAGAATAATTACCAGCTGTTAAATTGTCAATTGTTGTTGACACTTCACCGGTTGACCATAAGTAGGTATATGGTGCCGTTCCTCCACTCACACTTACAGTTGCACTTCCATCAGCAGAACCACAAGATGCTTTTGTAACACTAAATGTTATCTGCCCTTGAGCATGTTGGATAATATTAAAAAAAATGATAAATATCCAGACAAAGCAAGTAATCAATAATTTATTGATAGTATTACTTTTAAACCAATAACTATCTTTGAAAAGATAAAGAATTGACATTGCTTTATTGGTTTTTTTATTTTTTAATTCTGTCTTTTTCATTTCTGTAAATCTTTATGTTTTACAATATCAAAATATATTTTTATTCGCAGGCATCACCTATACCATTACAATTAACATCCAACTGATTTGGATTATAAAATCTTGGACAATTATCAATTACATTAGGAATACCGTCATTATCCATATCCGGATCACAATTATCTCCCATTCCATCCCCATCAGTATCAATTTGATTTGGATTAGAAGTCAACGAACAATTATCGCAGGCATCACCAACTCCATCATTATCGCTATCCAGCTGATTTTGATTTGGATAATATGGACAATTGTCTGCAGTGTTTAAAATTCCATCGCCATCTATATCATCATCAAGATTATTTGGCAATCCATCGTTATCTAAATCCTGATCGCAGGCATCACCAATATAATC
>CAZYEM010000037.1:0-22721 GCA_964646395.1 uncultured Bacteroides sp. | reverse complement strand
CCCAGGACCCCATCCTTAAAAGGGATGTGCTCTACCTGCTGAGCTACATAATCGTCCCTGATTTGAGGGTGCAAAAGTATTGTTATTTTTTGAAACAGCCAAATCTTTTTTGATTTTTTTTCTTATTTATTGTTTCTTTTCTGAAAAAGTAATTGATAATGATAGATATAAATATTAATAAAAATATATTTGAATGTTTTTTAGATTTCTTGAAAAATATATTGTATATTTATCGAATGATTTTTTAATTTTTTAATTTATAAGTAAAAACATTTATTAAACAAGCAATAACATACTAATATTCTAACTTATATACATTTAATGAAAGGGAAAGTTGTAATTATTACAGGTGCTTCTTCTGGTATTGGAAAAGCATTATCGCAGAAATTAGCAGAAATGGGAGCTAAGGTAGTTTTGGCAGCACGAAATGTTGAGGAAATAAATAATATTTCAGAAATTTTGAATGGAAAATCCTATGATACTATTTCTTTAAAAGTAGATGTAACAATAGAAGAGGATTGTAAGGAGCTTATATCCAAAGCAATAGAAAAATACGGAAAGATTGATGTTTTAATCAATAATGCGGGTATTTCTATGCGTGCTGTATTTGAAGATGTTGATTTAAAAGTAATTCATCAGTTAATGAATGTGAATTTTTGGGGTAGTGTTTATTGTACAAAATATGCTTTACCTTACATATTAAACACGAAGGGAAGTATTGTTGGCGTTTCTTCAATTGCTGGGTTTAAAGGATTGCCCGGAAGAACTGGTTACTCTGCATCGAAATTTGCATTACAAGGATTTCTGGAAGTATTAAGAATAGAAAACTTAAAAAAAGGATTACATGTTTTAATAGCTTGTCCTGGATTTACAGCAACCAATATTCGTAAAACTGCATTAAATAAGGTAGGTTTACAACAAGGGGAAACACCAAGAGATGAAGATAAAATGATGACAGCTGAAGAAGTTGCTATTAGAATTATTAAGGGAATTGAAAAAAGGAAAAGAACAATTATTATGTCAGGTGATGGGATTTTAACAGTGTTTCTAAATAAATTTTTCCCTGCGTTAGTTGACAAACTCGTTTTTAATCACATGGCAAAAGAAGTAGATTCGCCGTTTAAATAATATTTAAAAAATATTCAATATGGAAAAAAATGAAATGGAAATAAAAATTAAAGAAGGATTTGGTAGTATCAGATTTGGAATGTCTCCCGAAGAGATTTACTCAATTTTAGGGGAACCTCAAGAGGTTGAAAATTTGGAAATAGATGATGATAATACAACAATAATTACCCATTATTTTGATAAGGAATTTTCGTTGTTTTTTGCTAATTCACGAAAGCCTCATCTTGAATGCATTGAATCTAGTAATCGGAATACATCTGTTTTTGGAAAACAAATCTTTTTATTAAATGAATGTGAAATAATCGAATTATTCAAATTAAATGGATTTGAAAATATTGAAACCGAAACCGAAATATGGGGTGAAAAGCGATTGACTTTTGAAGATGCAATGATTGATTTTTATTTTGATGAAAAGAATTTATCCGTAATAAGTTGGGGCGTTTTAATAAATGAAAATGGAGATTTTAGCAAATAGTTTTAATTTATCATAAATTTATATTTGTATTTAATAGCTTAACAGCTACTATTTTGTCTATAGGAAAAGATAGTTGTTTTTCTAAGTAATTATCAATTTTTGCCCATCTGAATATTTGAGCATCTTCTATTTCATTTTCAAAAGAAAATATTGATTGTTGGGTTTTTATTTGTGAAAGTTCTTTTAATTTTACGATATAATAAATACTTATTAGTTGTTGTGATTCAGGTATTAATACTGTTTTCTGAAAAAAATCTGTTGTGTAAAAATGCTCTGTGAATATTACTTTCTGGTTCATTTCCTCCATAAATTCACGATGCAAACAATCTATTGTTCCTTCTCCAATTTTTAACCCTCCACCAGGAAATTTTGTCATTTTCATACCATAATGAATTTCATCAGTTAATAATACTTCATTCATATCATTAAAAACCAAACCATATACTCTGATATTAATTTTTGAAATTTTTTTCATATAAATTTTTTTTCATCTTAATGATTATGTGAATTGTGTTTGCAATCACAGATTTCTATTATCTTCATTGCTCTTATAATGTGTCTTTTACCAGCTGGCCCGGGTAATAACTCCAATTTAAAACCAACATTTTTCAAAGCTCTTTTTACATCACCTTTTGACGAATATGTCGTTAAAATCCCGTTGTTTTTCATAGAATTGAAAATATTTCTGAAAATTTCTTCAGTCCATAATTCAGGTTGAAATTGTGGTGAAAATGCATCAAAATAAACAATATCAAAAACATTATCAGATAATTGAATATCCTCTATTTTGGCATTTATTTTATTTAAAATAAAATTGTCTGATACATAAAAGGGAATATTCCATGGTTTTTGATGAATATCAATTAAAATTTGTTTAAGTATTTGATTACTTAATACTTCAGCATAGTTTAAATGTAAATAAATTTCTTTCTCTATTGGGTACGGTTCTATTGCTACATAATTGATTTTTAATCCACTTATTTCAGATTCAGCATAACTTAATAATGAATTTAAACCTGTACCAAAGCCAATCTCTAAAATATTAATATTATTCGAAATGGCATTTATAACTTTTAATCCAGCTTCAATAAAAATATGCCTCGACTCCTGAATTGCACCATGAGTTGAATGATAATGTTCCCCAATATTTTCATTAAAAAGCGTATGTGAATTATCATCTGTTATTACTAATTTTGTCATTTAATTCTTGTTTTTATTATAAAGTAAGTGTAATTGGGAAATAGTAAATGGCATGTTATATTCGCCTTTTTTTATCGCTGAAGGGAAAGTGTAATATAATAATTTATTTCCAGATCCAAGTATAATAGTCTGCGAAATATCTTCGTATTCAATGTTTTCTACATTAATATTTGAGATATAAAGTGTTAAACTATTTGTTGATTCCTGATACCAATATATATTATTTCCAATTGATAATATATAATTTGAATTATCCAGCTTGACAACATCTTTTAATTGTCCAACAGGCATTAGATGAGGATTGTAATATGTTTGATTATCAACATTAAACCAAGACATTACTGCGTTGCTATTTAAATCGTTTCCAAAAATGATTAAATTATCATTATCTTTTATGAACATTGATTTGATAATTATTGAAAGGTTAGTGCTGTTTTTAAGACTTCCTGTTGGGAAAAAGTAAGCATTTAGCAAACGCAAGGATGATGTTTTACTTTTTTCTTCAACAATCAGATAATTTTTAAATCTAATTGTTTTTTTTGGAGTAAAACCAAGATTGGTAATAGTATTAAAATTAATATTCGAAAATCGATTATAACCAACAATATATGACTGACTACATGAAACAAATAAAATATCATTCTCAAAATATAAATTTTCAAAACTTGGAAAAGGAGGGTTATTGTCAGGCAAAATTACCCAGAATAATGAGTTGTCTTTTAGATCATAAGCATTTAAATTGCTATTAATATTTCCGCAAACATATAATTGTTGATAGTTTTGATTTATTTCAGAAGAAATAAAATCACCTGAATAACTTAAAATTTGATGATGTGCTGAATCAACAAAATATATATTGAATAAATTGGAATTTACCTTATTTATTGAGATTATACCTTTAAATTCTCTTTGAATTCCTTCAATATTAATTGCTCTATATAGGTTTTTTTCATTTTCACCATCCGAAGCCCGAACTTTAATATAATATATACCTGAATTTAAGTTTAAATCGTCTATACAAATTAATTCATTTATATCAATTTCTTTTGCATTTGGTTGTATTAAAATGCGATTGCTAACAGGCAAAAAATCTGTATTTACAATTACAATTTCAATAAGAGATATTGTTTTGTTATCAATAACTTTAGCCACAATATTGACTGTATCTTTTATTTTATAATTTGTAAACTCATTCGGAAAACTAATTGTTATTTGAGGGATACTTGTATCGTCATCTTTCTTACAAGAATAACACAAAATGCATATTATGAGCATTATAAATAAATAATATTTTTTGTTTCCCATTCTTCAAAATTATAAAATAATTTTATTTATATTGAAATTGATTTTTTATTTATACTTTTATCGTTTTAAAAATAAGAAAAATGTTAGAAAATATTACACTTTCAAAAGTATTGTTTATAGATATTGAAACCGTGCCTGCATATTCATCTTATGAGCAACTGAATGAGCGTTTAAAGAAATTATGGAATCGGAAAACACAAAATATTTTAAGATCTGATTACAGTTTTGATGGAGAAAAAACACCTGAAGCTGTTTATGAAAGAGCTGGAATTTATGCTGAATTTGGTAAAATAATTTGCATATCTACTGGTTTTATTTCAGAAAACTCATTTAGAATAAAATCTTTTTATGGAAAAGATGAAAAAAAAATTCTAATCGATTTTACTGAAATGCTTAATAAATATTTTAACTCTACAACCCATTTTCTTTGTGCTCATAATGGTAAAGAGTTTGATTATCCGTATATTGCCAGACGAATATTAATAAATGGAATAAAGTTACCTAAATTATTGGATATTGCAGGAAAAAAACCTTGGGAAATTACTCATTTGGATACAATGGAATTATGGAAGTTTGGTGATTATAAGAGTTATACTTCGCTTGAATTGCTAACAGCTATCTTTGATATTCCAACCCCTAAAAACGATATTGATGGTAGTCAGGTGAGAAATGTTTACTATGAAGAAAATGATTTAGAACGGATTGTAACTTATTGTCAGAAAGATACTTTAGCTGTGGCACAAATTTTATTGAGATACAGAGGTGAAGAAATTATAAAAGAAGAAAATATTATTTATACATAATGAAGCAAATCAGTAATTTAATATCTATTATTAGAAAATATTAGATTTTTATGTTTCTTTGTAGATATATTACACAAAGTTAATTAATTAAAAATTGAAAAATGTACTGGAAACTCTTTACTTAACTCTCCTGAATAATAAAATTCAAAAGCTAATGAGCCAAATGTATAAACTTTTTCGTTTACAATAATACGTGAACCACCAACACTAGGATTTTCTTTGGGTTTTGAAACTTCATAACCCAAATTAAAAAGAGTTGCTAAAACTTCAGGACGTTGTGAAATATTAAAACCCGCTTTTTGCCATTGTTCATTTATCTGACGAATTGAAAGTGCAGCATATAGATAGGAATAATAGTGGTTCTTGCTATTCGTTAACCGAATATATCTTTGATTTTGAATAATCGAATCAGGAAAGTCTAATAAATGTTCAAATTTTTCACCAATATAAAAAGGAGATTTTTTATCTTTTAAATATTTTTCTGTTTTAGTAGCTGTTACTTCTTTAATACCTGTTACTCCTAATGAATATTTTGTTTCTGTTGTTAATATTTTTAAAGGTTGCATCCATTTCTTAAATGCTTCTCTGTTTGAATGAAATAATCGAATTTGTTCCCCGATTAAAACAGAAACAATCATTCTTGAACAAACTCCACTGACTTTTTCAACGCTGTCAATTACCGTTTTATCTTTAAGTATTGAAGCCTTCAGCACTTGCCATTCTTCTGTATTCATCCATTCAAAAATATTGTATTTTTTGAGACTATCATTTGGCATTTCTCTTGGAGAAGGAATATTTATTTTACTAATTTCTTTCTGATAAACTTTATTAGCTTTAAGTTTTAAATTTAAAGCATCAAACATTTTTTCAGCAACTGCAATATCTTGATTCTGAGTTAATGTATTTAAAATCAAATTGGCATTGAGTGGATAAAAATCATTTAATACCAAGATTTTTGAATAGAGTAAGGCTTTTCTTTTACTTATATCGTATGCAGAGTCATTAGTTGATATTTTATATTCTTTTTCAGATAATTTTTGGAAATATCTATCATTAAAATCAATACTTCCACCATGCTTTGTCAAATCTAACTTTACTGCAAAAAATACAGTTGTTAAAACAAAACCTACTAGTGCAAAAGCAATTATGAAAATATAAATTAGTATTTTCAACCATTTTCTCTTATCAATAAAACCAATCATTACTTTCAATTATTTTAATTTGCAAAATTATAAAAAATACTGAATTTTTTATAAAACTTATTAATTTATAGTATTATAGATTTGTGAAGTATATAATCATTTTTATTACTTTTGTAAAAAACTTACTATGGATATTTTACTTATCATATTGGGGTGTATTTTAATAATTTCTGGATTAATTGGCTGCTTTTTACCTGTTTTGCCAGGACCACCGCTATCCTATTTTGCTTTGATTTTATTACAGTTTACTTCAAAAAAGCCATTTACAAGTAATGAATTAGCCATATTGGCAATAGCTACAATAATAGTTACAGCTCTGGATTATTTTGTTCCGATATGGGGAACTAAAAAATTTGGAGGGAGCAAATATGGAGTATGGGGTAGTACAATTGGATTAATAGCAGGAATGTTTTTATTTCCTCCATTTGGCATTATTATTGGTTCTTTCGTTGGTGCATTAATTGGTGAATTAATAGCAGGGAAAAATTCTCAATTTGCTTTCAAATCTGCTTTCGGATCTTTTATTGGATTTTTAACAGGCACTTTGCTAAAATTAATTACTACATTTATAATAACTTGGTATTTTTTTAAAGGTCTATTCTTTTAAAAAAAATATAATTTATAACAAAACTTCAATTAACGATTTTTATATCTAATTTTCTTCTTATATTTGTTAAGAATATTAATAAATTGATTTTTATATTAAATCATTTGAAATGGAAAGTTCAAATATCACATTTACAACACTTAACGATTCGTTAGTTAAAATAATGGAAATAAATATTGTGAAAGAAGCCAGTATAAAATTTGAACAAGAAGTTCATCAGAAATTTTTTGAAATATTTTCAGATTATGATGAATATATTTTCAATTTAAAAAATATTGAAGTAATTGATTTACCTTTTATTCAATTACTTTTATCAATTCAAAAAACAGTAAAATCAAATAATAAAAAAATATCCTTTAACATAGAAATTCCTGAAAATCTATTAAATATTATTGAAAATTCAGGGTTTAACATTAAAAGAGATTTCGAATCATAAAAAGCATTTATAAGAATGAAAACAATACTATTTGTTGATGATCATGCAAGTATCAGAGAGTTGGTAAATGAAATACTGAAAGGTAAAGGCTATGATGTTTTGTTAAGTGATGATGGCAAAAATGCATTACAATATTTTGATGGAAGAAATATTGATTTATTAATCACCGATTTGCACATGGAAATGATGGATGGAATTGAATTAACCAAAAATGTAAGAAATAATTCAATATACAAGCATTTACCTATTATTGTATTGACAACCGAATCACAATATGACAAAAAAATAGAAGCAAAACAAGCTGGTGCAACTGGTTGGATTGTAAAACCATTTGATGCAGAAAATTTAATAAAAGTGATTAATAAACTAATAAGGTAGAGGAAATGCAAAAAACTATTTTGGTTGTAAATGACTCAAGTTTAACAACAAGAATTATTTGTACTTCATTACAAAAGGAAGGTTTTATTACTATTCCTGCTCTTGATGGGAAAGATGCCATTCCTCTGCTTGACAAATACAATTTTGATTTAGTAATTACTGATTTGAATATGCCCGAAATAGACGGTATTCAATTAACTAAACAGATTAGGGCACACAAAAACCACAAATATATTCCCGTATTATTCCTATCGGGCAATGAAAGTAATGATAAAACAAAAGAAGCTAAAGAAGCTGGTTCTTCTGCATGGATTTCAATGCCTTATGATGCTAAAAAAATGCTCATAGCTATTAATAAATTTTTAAGATAGATGGAAGATTTTACTGCTAAATTTAAAGAAGAAGCAACTGATCTTATTAATGATCTGGAATCGGCTTTACTAATATTGGAAGCTAATCCGGAAGATAAGGATCAGGTATCACTTATTTTTAGAGCTATGCACTCTCTAAAAGGTACTGGTGCAATGTTTGGCTTTGATAAAATTAGCAATTTTACTCATAATCTGGAAACAATTTATGATTTTATAAAAAATGATAAAATATCCATAAATCAAGAAATTATAAATCTAACACTCTCATCCGTAGATGTTATAAAATCTTTACTTGAAGATGACTCAAAAGTAAATTTTGAAATAAATAGTCTTTATGATGAAATTTCAAAAAAAATCCATGAATTAATTACATCAACAGATAAAGAATGGGAAAATAAACCCAAAATCCAACAGATAATTACAACGAAAACGGAATTGGATAAAATAAGCACATATTTTATCAGTTTTATTCCAAATGAAAATATTTTCAGAAATGGAACAAATCCACTTTATTTGCTTGATGAACTGGCAAGTATGGGAGATTCAATTGTTATTCCGCATATTGATTCAATTCCTGAACTTAAATTTTATATACCTTCTGTTTGTTATACCTGGTGGGAGGTATTATTGGCAACAAATCAAACATTAGAAGATATAAAAAATGTATTTATTTTTGTTGAGGATGACTGTCAGTTGGAAATTAATCTTATTTCCTCATTAAACATATTAAATGATAAAGATTTTAAAAATAAATTCATAAATAAACCTCCTGAAAAAAAAGTAAAAGGTTTTGACCAAACCATGGCATTTATTGATTTGTATAATATTGAAAAAGAGAAAAAACAAATAGATCATTTTATTCCTAAAGTGAATATTAAAGAAAGTAATATTTCAAGTATTAGAGTTTCAACAGATAAATTAGATGATCTGTTAAAACTTGTAAGTGAAATGATTACGGTTCAATCGAGATTAAATTCTTATTCTGAAATAGCTAAAGAACCTGTATTGATAAATATATCGGAAAACATTGCTAAATTAACACGTCAATTAAGAGATAATGCATATAAAATATCCCTTATTCCAGTAAATACTATGCTTATAAGGTTTCAACGATTGGTGAGGGATCTTTCTGTTGAGTTAAATAAAGAAGTTTCTTTTGAATCAATAGGTGGTGAAACTGAATTGGATAAAAAAATAGTAGAACATATTACTGATCCTATTTTGCATATTTTACGAAATTCACTCGACCATGGTATTGAAGATAAAGAAACCCGAATAAAAAAGGGGAAACCTGAAAGAGGCAAAATAAGACTGAAAGCTTATTATTCCGGAGCTAATGTTATCATTCAGATAAAGGATGATGGAAAAGGTATTGATCCTGAATTGATTAAAAACAAAGCAATTGAAAAAGGAATTATTGCTCCTAATTCAATTTTAGGTAAAAGAGATATTTTTAATTTGATTTTTCATCCGGGATTTTCAACTGCCAGTTTAATTACAGATGTATCTGGTAGAGGTGTTGGTATGGATGTAGTTAGAAGAAATATAAATGATATTAGAGGCGAAGTGGAAATTGACTCTGTTTTGGATAAGAATACTGTTATAACTTTAAAACTACCTCTTACACTATCAATTATAGATGGTTTATTAGTAAAAGTTGCAGATACAATTTTTGTAATACCGTTAAATTCTATTTATAAAATTTATGCTGTCAATTTGAATATGATTGAAAATAATTTTTATAATTTAATTGTATTAGATGGGAAACAAATCTCTTATTTTCATTTAAAAGAAGAATTTAACTTAACCAATATAAATACAAAACAAATATTACATGCAATTGTAGTGTTTTTTGAAGACAAATTAATTGCTCTTATTGCAGATAATGTGATTGGAGAATATCAAGCTGTTGTTAAGCCACTGGGAAAATTGTACAATTTTCAGGAAATCATTTCCGGTGCAACTATATTAGGTGATGGAACATTAGCTTTGGTTATGGATACAAATAAGATTATTAATAAATTTTCACATCATATCAATATTAAAAATAATGGAGAATAAAATGAATGAAGAAATAAAAAGTTTAAATAGCTATTTATCTTTTAAAATTGGAGATACTTCTTTTTGTGTAAATGTAAATAAAGTATTAAACATACTTGAATTAATGAAAATTACAAAAGTGCCTCAATCTCCAGAATATATGCTTGGTGTGATTAACTTAAGAGGAGAGGTTTTACCAGTTGTTGATGCTCGGATAAAATTTGGTATTCCCATTCGTGAGAATACAGCAAATACTTGTATTATTGTAATGGATATTGATATCGACAAAGAAATGGCACATATTGGATTATTGGTTGATGGTGTTATGGAAGTGTTTGAAATAGAGGATGAAGCACTTTTGCCTCCTCCAGGTATTGGTAGTAAATACAAATCCGATTTTATTAAAGGAGTATTTAAATCAGAAGATGAATTTATTATGCAATTAATTATCGATAAAGTATTTACAACAGATGAATTAATTGTTGTTAATGAATCTGGAAACGAACTTACAAAAAAAAATAACTAAAATATTATAAAATGCACATTTCAATGAAGTTCAATAATCTTAGAATTCCAATTAAACTCACAATAGGCTTTGGCTTAGTTATGATATTAGCCGGATTACTAACACTTTATGGCTGGTTTAATATAAAAAATCTCATAACTGATTTTAGGGAAAAAGATAATAATAAAGAGCTTATAATATTGAATACCAATATTCAATTACAGATTAGCAACTTTATTAATATTATTGATTTTACAAAAACACAAATTGTTAAAGATAATTTTTTGAAAACAAATGAAATAATAAAATCTGAAATTGAGAAAAGTGAAATTGAGTTTACAAATAGTTGGAATCAATTAGCAGAAATGCATAAAAATAGCGAAAATATTTTTGAAGAATTAAACAAAATCATAATTCAACTTAATGAGAAAGAATTGATTCTGCAAAAAAAAGAAACAAAATTGATAGCGGTTTTAAAAGCAGAGGTTGTTGAAAACCAATTATCAAATCAGCTTAGTAGTTATAGAAATGAATTTAAACGCACTTTTGATAACAATTCATCACAATTATACCTGAATACGCTTAATTCTATTAAACCTAAATTTGCAAATAATGAGGAATCTTTAAAAATGATTTTTGAAATTCAGAATGATTTTGAATCATTTACAAATCAATATTTGCTTGCAAACAATAAATTAAGCGAACTTAATAAAAATATTGAAGAAACCATAACATATTGCCATTCAAATGAATTATCGTTTTCCGGAGAATCAGAAACAGTTTTAAAGGAAATAACAATATTAATGCTGATAATTACTTTTATAGCTGCTGTGTTAGCCGTAATTATTGCAGAATTTATTAAAATAGGCTTATCAAAAGGAATACGTAAAAGTGTAGTATTGGCACAATCAATAGCCAAAGGAGATTTAACTGTTAATATTGAAGAAAAGTATTTAAACAGAAAAGATGAAATTGGAGATTTGACAAATGCAATGAATCTAATGTTGCTGAAATTGAGAGAAATAGTAACAAGCATAATTACAAGTTCTCAAAATATTTCAGCTGCAAGTCAGGAAATGAGTTCAAATTCACAACAAGTTTCACAAGGTGCTTCTGAACAGGCATCTTCTGCTGAAGAAGTTTCATCATCTGTACAGGAAATGTCTTCAAATATTCAACAAAATGCTGATAATGCAGTTCAAACTGAAAAAATAGCAGTAAAAACATCAATCGAGATTGAAGAAGCCAGTAATAATGTAAATATTACAATTGATTTTATGAAAGAGATACTTGCAAAAGTCTCAATAATAAGTGATATTGCTTTTCAAACCAACATATTGGCATTAAATGCAGCAGTTGAAGCCGCAAGAGCAGGAGAACATGGCAAAGGATTTGCTGTAGTTGCTTCTGAAGTAAGGAAATTAGCAGAAAGAAGCCAAGAAGCTGCAACTGAGATTAATGAATTATCAAAGTCAACAGTAGATTCCGGAGTTATTTCAGGGCAACTGCTATCAAAATTAGTACCAGACATACAAAAAACAGCAAGCTTGGTTCAGGATATCGCATCGGGAAGTATGGAACAAAATACGGGTGCTGAACAAATAAATATTGCTATTCAGCAGCTTAATCAGGTTATTCAGCAAAACGCTGCAGCAGCTGAAGAAATGGCAACAAGCTCAGAACAGCTTGAATCCCAATCGCAACAAATGCTTGAATTAATAAACTATTTTAAAACTGGCAATCTAAATTCAACAAAAACAGTACTCAAAAAGAAAAATAATATTATTCAAACTGAAAATAAGGTTGTTTTTACTCCAAAAACTTCCAAAGGGTTTAAATTGAATTTAGGGAAAACAGATAGCATTGATAATGAATATGAAAGATTCTGATTAAAATAAGAATAGAAATTTATGATTATTCCTGACAAAAATGACTTTTTTAAAATTAAAAAATTAACAGATGCTGATTTTAACAGACTCAGTTCATTAATTTACAATGAGCTGGGTATGAAAATGCCAACTCAGAAAAAAGTTTTGTTAGAGGGAAGGCTGCATAAAAGATTAAGAGAATTAAAATTCCAGTCATTTAAAGAATATATTGATTTTGTGCTTACAGAAGGAGAGTTTAATGGAGAACTCATCACTATGTTTGATTTAGTTACAACCAATAAAACAGATTTTTTTCGTGAATCAAAGCATTTTGACTTTTTTACAGCTACTTTTTTGGTAAATTATTATCACAAAAATCCAAATCAAACATTAAAAATTTGGAGTGCAGGTTGTTCAAGTGGCGAAGAAGTATATACTTTAGGTATGATAATTCAGGAATTTAAAGAAAATAATCCTAATTTCGATTATCAGATTCTTGGTTCAGATATTTCATTACGAATGATTCATTCCGCATCATTGGCAATTTATCCTGAGTCGAGAATTGGAGATATACCTTATAATTTGAAAAAGAAATATTTGCTGAAAAATAAAGATCAATCAAAAAAAATGATTAGAATAGCTCCTGAGCTTAGAGAAAAAACTACTTTTTTAAGGCATAACCTAATGGAAGATAACTATAATAATTTAGAAATGTTTGATGCGATTTTTTGTAGAAATGTATTAATTTATTTTGATTCAAATACTCAGAAACAAGTTATTAGAAAACTAACATCAAATTTAAAAAAAGGTGGTTATTTGTTTTTAGGACATTCAGAAACCGTAAACAATGCAACAGCTGATTTGTCTCATATTCAGCCATCTGTATATGTAAAGAAATAATATTAAAAAAAATAATAATGAACGACGAAGAGTTATTAAAAGAATTAGAAAAACGATTTAATAATAATAAACAATCGTTACTGGAATTGGAACAATTGTATTCGCAACTTAAAGTTGTAAATAAAAAATTAGAAGAATCTGAAGAGTTAAAAAGTCATTTTATTTCAAATATCAGAAATGAAATAATAAATCCGTTTGCTTCAATAATGGGACTTGCTAAAGAACTTGCAAATATTAATACCGTTGATCTAGAAAAAATAAATTCATTTGGGAAAATGATTTATTATGAAGCTTTTGATTTAGATTTTCAATTAAAAAATATTTTTGCCGCCGCTGCTATTGAAGCAGGAGATTTGTCTCCGGATATTACAGAAATTGATATTGATAAATTTTTTAGAAATATAATACAATTTTACTATATAAAAGCATCTGATAAAAAAATCATTTTAGATTATGATTATGAGAATTTAACAAATTCAAAAAATAATATTTTTAAAACCGATGCTGAAAAACTTAAACTTATAATTACTAATTTGTTGATTAATGCAATTGACAATAGTAAGGAATCATCTGAAAATGTAATAATAAAAGTCAGATTAAATCACGAAAGTCTTATGTTTTCTGTAAAAGATTTTGGAAAAGGTATTAAAGATGAGGATTTGGAAATTATTTTTGATCGGTTTAAACGATTAAATACACATATTCATACGCTTAACAAAGGGCATGGATTAGGATTATCAATAGCTGGAAGTTATGCTGAAATTCTTGGTGGAAATATTAAAGTTGAAAGTAAATTGAACATAGGTAGCTCTTTTAATGTTTTTATATCTGAAGCCAATGATAATAAACCTAGATTGGGTTTTGTTGAAGATGATGCTGAATTTTTTACTGATAACGAAGAAATGATTTTTTAAATCCTTATGGAAAAAATTGAAAATATAGAAAAACATTATTTATTTCCTTCATCAGTGTTTACAAATATAGCACCTACTCAGGTAACTACGGTTTTAGGGTCTTGCGTTTCTGTTTGCTTAATCGATATAAAAAATAATATCGGTGGAATAAATCACTATATGTTGCCTCTATGGAATGGAAGTGGACTTGCTTCGCCTAAATATGGAAACATTGCTATAGATAAGCTAATTGAAAGAATGATATTTATAGGTTCAAGAAAAGAAAACCTTCGTGCTAAAGTTTTTGGAGGTGGAAATGTTTTGGAGTCATCAATTAATTTTTTCAATGTAGGTGAACGTAATCATACATTGGCAATTGAGATGCTCGAAAATGAAAATATTCCAATTATTGCAAAAAGTATCGGAGGAGAAAAAGGTCGGAAAATTATTTTTAATACTTACACTGGAGAAGTATTGTTGAAATTTTTAAACAGAATTTCCACTTAATTATATAATAATATGGATAAAATAAAAGTTTTAATTGTTGATGATTCATCATTGGTAAGACAGGCAATTTCTTCAATTCTGGAAACAGATAAAGATATTGAAGTTGTTGGAACAGCAAGCAATCCTTATGAAGCAGCGGATTTTATAAAAGAACTGATTCCTGATGTAATTACATTGGATATTGAAATGCCTAAAATGGATGGGTTAACTTTTCTTAAAAAGATAATGTCTCAACATCCAATTCCGGTTGTAATAATATCTAAAATTGCGGAAAAAGGTTCGGAAAAAGCTTTGTTGGCATTAGATTATGGAGCTGTTGAAGTTATTGCAAAACCTCAGATGATATCTCAGCATGTTTTTAATGATTCTAAAATAATGTTATGTGATGTTATAAAAGCAGCTTCAAAAGCAAAATTAAAAAGAATAGCTCCAAGCAAGGGTTTAGTTGTTGAACCTAAACTATCAGCTGATGTCATGCTTGCTAAAAAATCACCAAAAGTAAATGTTATTAATAGTGAAAAAATAATTGCAATAGGAGCTTCAACCGGAGGCACAGAGGCAATTGCTAATATTTTAAAAGATATTAATTCAAACTGTTCCGGAATTTTAATCGTGCAACACATGCCAGAGTTTTTTACTAAAGCTTTTGCTGATCGATTAAACGAAATGTATAATATTGAAGTTAAAGAAGCTGTTGATGGAGAAATTGTAACTAAAGGTAAAGTATTGATTGCTCCTGGGAATAAACACATGATGCTAAAAAATTCAGGAACTAATTATTTCGTTGAAATTAAGGATGGTCCATTGGTTAACAGGCATCGTCCCAGTGTTGATGTTTTATTTAGATCTGTTGCTCAAAATGTTGGTCAGAATGCAATGGGAATTCTTCTTACAGGAATGGGAGATGATGGTGCAAGAGGATTACTTGAGATGCGTGAAGCAGGTGCTCAGACAATTGCACAGGATGAAAAAACAAGTGTTGTTTTTGGTATGCCTCGTGAAGCCATTGCTTTAGGTGCCGCCATTAAGATATCACCGCTATCTCTGATAGGAATTCATATAAATAATTTCTAAACAAGTAAATAGGTAAAATAATTTCTATTACTGAATTTAAATGCTTATAAGTTAATAATTTCATCTATTTTACTAATAATGGACGAAAGAATACCAATATAGATGTTTAGAATAATCTGAATAGCGTTTAGAATGATTATAATGGCATTTAGAATGGTTATAATAGTATTTAGAATGATAATAATGGCATTATGAATGATTAAAATAGCATTTAGAACGTTTAAAAAGCAAAAGTAAAATAACTCCTCTTGATTAAATATAGCATGTTTAACGTTTAATCACCCTTGTAAATGCTATCTCCGAATGCTTGTTCTGTAACTTTTCGAAATGAAGATGTACTTCGGTTATTAAATGATTTCAAAGATAATTAGCAATGAAATTACTGTAATGATCTCATTTATTTGAAAAAGGGAAAACTGAATTTATATTTTAAAAATATTCTTATAATTAGAAATCAAATATCTAATTATCTAATTAATGTTAGTGAACCTCTCTTGGTTTGTACTTCTTTAAACTCAGTGCCTTTGTATTGGAGAATCCAAGCATAAATGTCTGATTTAGCATAATTACCTAAATATTTTCCATCCCAGCATTGATTGGGGTTATTTGTTTCAAAAACTAATTGTCCCCATCTGTTAAATATAGAAAACCGGAAAAAAGTAAAATCGCAATAGTATTTTGCTGCAAAACAATCGTTTAAGCCATCATTGCTTGGTGTAAAAGCATTAGGGATATATAAATTGCATTCACAATTCTTTGTATTTAAATGAAAATCAGCTGTTGAAATTCCACATTTATTTTTTGCAGTTACCGAATATAAACCCGATTCGTTAATAATCCGATTGTTTTCTATTAAACCATCATTCCATATCAAATCATAATTACCGAAAGGGATTGATAAGGTTATGTCTTGACCTTCGCATATTTGTTTGTCCTCAGGCAATTGAATATAAGGCGGACTTATAAAATCAATGTTAATACTATCAATAAGCCAGCAGCCTCCAGCATTTACCTTAAGCCAGTATAATCCGGTTTGGTTAACTAAACAGGTTGAAGTTGTATCTCCGTTTTGCCATAAATAACTTGTACTAACATCAGATATAATATTACTACCCAAGTGCAAAGTATCATTTATACATAAAATAGTATCGTTTCCAAGACTAAAGTTAGAAATAGGAAATTTAATAAAAATAGTTTTCGTTATCGTATCTGTTTTGCAAAAGCCATATATAATCAGGCTTATATGATAAGTTCCTGTATCATTGAAATTATGAATTGGATTATAAGATGTTGAATAATTTTCAAGTCCGGATGATAAGTCACCAAAATCCCATTTTAAGGAATCAATTGTTGAGTAATCACAAACTGAATAAAAATGAATCTGCTTGCATAAATTAGTTAATGAATCTTTTATAGATGATTCCGGTGGATATTGAATGTTAATGTTTTCTATAATAGTATCAATTTTAAAACAAGGATGATAAAATATGGCTTTAATTTTGTAACTCCCTGTATCACTAAATAAATGTTGTGGGTTGTACGAATTTGAAATATTATTAATCCCTGAACTGATATCTCCAAAATCCCATAAAACAGAATCAAGATTAGCACTATCACAAATCGGAGTAAAATTCAGATTCAGGCATCTTTGGGTATAAGTAATTTCGTCATTAATATCAAAGAATTGTTGAGAAAAGGTTGGTAAACCATACTGGCATTTCCTACCTTTGAGATAAATACCATTTTGTATAAAATCACATGAAATCCCTCCCGAATCGGGAAAATTGATAATACCAATATAAGAGTAATCAGCAAAAGCTACATATATTTTATTATCGGGTCCTCTTTGTAATGCTGCCGAAGTATGTGAATTCGGATGAAAAAGTGGAACATTGCTCCAATATACCGAATATGCCGATTGACTAATTATTGAATCATTATTAGATGAAATATTGTATTGAATAATATAATTGTTGCTATTGGTTACCTGAGCAAGATAGCTGATATATAAATATTTTTGATCTGGAGAAAATTCAACTCCATAAGCTGATAAATTACTGGTAAATGAACATCCTATTGGAACTGCATTTGATAATATCCCAGTTTGGTTATCAAAATCAAGTAGTTCAATATTGGTTGAAGCAGGTAAGTTTATATTGTGTGCTGATACAATTTTTTTACCATTTGAAGAAGCTTTCATATAGCCGGCTGTCCATACATTATAGGAAATCCCAACTCCCGATTCACTTATAACTGGAGTTGTTGATAATCCATTTTTTGTCATTAAATAAGCATGGTAAGTATTGCTGTTTCTGATTGAAACTACAATCCAGATATCTTTTCCATTACAATGCTTTATTGCGGCTACTTGTTCACTTATATTGCTGTCTAATAGGATATTTTTGTTAATTACCTTGCCTAAATCATTATTTTCATTAATATTTAAAATATTATACCTGAATCCTTTGTGTGGAGGCACCAAATAGTAAGAATTATATGCATCTAAAGTAAAAATATAATAAATAGAATCGTTTTCTGGTTGTTTTACAATGATAGAAGATTGTGTACTTGACTGATTACCCATAAGCCAGTCGCCTCCTTCCATTACAACATGGTTTTTATTATAAACATTTATTCCGTTTGTATAAAAAAGTAAATTACCGTAAGGATCAGATATAGAAGAAACACCTTCAAGTGCAAAAATATTACCTGTAGTATCTGCTATAGGAAAACCTGAACTGAAATCAATGCCAGCTTTATCACCAAAATACCAATGCCATGTCTCTTTTTGAGCTTGCAAGCTAAAAGCTAACAATATCTGGATTAGTAATATCGTAAAGTGTCTTTTTGACATTAATGATTGTATTTTTTTTGATTCACAAAATTATAATTTTTTTTGAATGGAAACATAAATTGTTTTTAAATTTTACAAATCAGTATTATTTTTTATAGAATAATTGGTAAATAATAAAATTTAATGAACCTCCGATTAAAGCATCAGAAAAATTGTTTGTATTCCATTGTCCGAAGTAATTATACTGATTTTCAGGATAATTATTGAAAATTAAATTTCTTTCAAAAGGCTGTGAGAATGGTTTATAAAGTAAATTTCCAGATAAATGAGAATAATTACTTAAGAAAAGATACTGATCATCTATTTTTAAATAGGATTTTAAATTTATTGAAAATATTTTCTGATAATCATTAATTGGATAAAACCGAACAGGTGATATTTCCGGTTTTTTATTTTTTACTTGTCCAAATGATAAAATGATAAATGAATCAAGCTCTGTTTTTGAGGTATCAATTATTGAATTTTTATTTATTTGTGACAGAGATGGGAATCCACATACTATTATCATTATTGATAAAATCAGCTTTTTCATTTTTAATTATAATTTGTTTAATTACTCTGTTAACTGATAATTTAATTACAAAACTACTAAAATATTATGCTGTAATCTTTTTTTAGCAATAATAATTTTTCAATTTATACTATTTTTACTTCATCTTTAACATTTTCAGTCCATTCTTACGTCTGAATTCTAGACTGGGAAAATCTTCCAATGGTATATTTTCGATTGTTAATCTGATTTCATTTTTAAGTTCCGGTTCTTCATTCGCAAATTTTATAAGTAAATCAATACAATAGGCTCTAACAGCAATGGCTTCTTTGTCTGATTGCAACCAATCAAAACATTTATCTAATACTAATGCGGAATTTTCAATTTCAATAACTGAAGGTGAAAGAAACAAAATTTTTAAAAAGCTCCGTTTTACTCCATCTACTTTTGTATTAATTAGTTCATTTGAAATTATTGGTAAAAATGGAATTATTTCATGATAATGCTTTTCAGCATAAAATTGAACCACTCGGGCTGCCCGCATCGAAACCGGATAAGTATGTTTACATAAATCAATCACATGCTGAAGTAAAATTGGATTGGATTCAACAGCATTAACTGCAATATCTATTGAAATCCGGCTACTATCTATTATAAATGAGTCAAATGACATTTGAGTTTTTATTGCAAAAATAATAAAGAATAATGGCTTATATTAATTTTTTTACCACATAATTTAAAAAATATCTTCTATTTGTAGTAATTTTGTACTTTAAATTATTTTATTATGCAATATAATGATGTCAATATATTAAAAAAAATTGCTTTAAGAATTCGTAAAGATATCATTCTGAGTCTTGCAGAAGCTGGCTCTGGTCATTTAGGTGGATCATTAGGTCTTGCAGATGTTTTTACTGTATTGTATTTCAATGTAATGAAGCACAACTCTAAATTACCAAACTGGATTGAAAGAGATCGTCTTGTGCTTTCTATCGGGCATGTAGCTCCTGTATTATATGCTACTTTAGCAAA
Source organism: uncultured Bacteroides sp. (assembly GCA_964646395.1). Taxonomy (GTDB): domain Bacteria; phylum Bacteroidota; class Bacteroidia; order Bacteroidales; family JACABE01; genus JACABE01. The sequence continues at coordinate 2,653 of CAZYEM010000037.1, read as the reverse complement.
TGCAGGATATTTTGGAATAAACGAATTACTAAGTTTGCGAAAAATTGGTTCACGCTTACAAGGACATCCGGGAAGAGATCATGGACTACCTGGTATTGAGTTGTCAGCAGGTTCGTTGGGACAAGGGTTATCTGTAGCTGTAGGAATGGCTTTAGCTGCTAAAATGGATAAATCTGAACTTAAAATTTATTCTGTTCATGGCGATGGTGAATTGCAGGAAGGCTCAATATGGGAAGCTGCTATGAGTGCTGCACATCATAAATTAGACAATATTACTGCAGTTGTTGACCGTAATTATTTGCAAATCGATGGTAAAACCTCTGATGTTATGGAGATTGAACCATTAATTGATAAATGGAAAGCTTTTGGGTGGAATGTAATAAGCTGTGATGGAAATAATATGGCTGAACTGATTAATTCTTTTGAAAAAGCAAAAAAAATTAATGGAAAACCCTCTGTAATTATAGCAAAAACATTAATGGGAAAAGGAATCAGAAGTATTGAGAATGATTTTCACTGGCATGGGAAAGCTCCTTCAAAAGAGCAAAGTATAGATTTTATAAAAGAATTGGAGGTTTATAATGAATAGTGTTTTTGAAAACAAAGGAAATAAGCCTACAAAAGCAGGGTTTGGTGAAGGTTTGTTAAATGCAGGATTTAATAAGAATGTGGTTGCTATTGGTGCTGATATTACAGCTTCTGTTGGCGTAAATTTATTTGCTGAACGTTATCCGGATAGATTTATTTCTTTAGGAATTGCTGAACAGAATTGTGTTGCCGTTGCAGCTGGATTAGCATTAAGTGGTAAAATTCCAGTTTTTGCTACGTATGGAGTATTTGCTACTTTAAGGGCTGCGGATCAGATAAGGGTTTCTGTCTGTTATAATAATTTACATGTTATTATTGGTGGTGCTCATGCAGGTATTTCTGTTGGTCCTGATGGTGCAACTCATCAGGCTTTGGAAGATATTGCCTTGATGCGTTCATTACCCAATATGACGGTTCTATCTCCATGTGATGCTACACAAACTGCCTTAGCTGTTAATGCAGCTGTAACTAATTGTAATGGACCTGTTTATATTCGTTTTGGAAGAGAAGCTGTACCCGATTTTACAGATGAAAATCAAGAATTTGAAATAGGGAAAGGTCAATTATTAAAAGAAGGCAATGAAGTAAGTATAATTGCAACCGGACATATGGTTTGGGAAGCTTTGCAAGCAGCTTATCGTCTGGAAAACAAAGGTATTAGCGCAAGGGTAATTAACATTCATACCATTAAACCAATAGATATTGAAATTATTATTAAAGCTGCAAAAGAAACAGGGGCTATTGTTACTGCCGAAGAACATCAAATTATGGGAGGATTTGGAAGTGCAGTTGCTGAGGTTGTTGTTCAGAATTATCCCATTCCAATGGAATTTATTGGTATGAATGATTGTTTTGGCGAATCGGGTAAGCCAGAAGAATTGATGCTGAAATATGGAATGACTTCTGAGGCGATTGAAAAAAAAGTATTAACGGTTTTAAAACGTAAACAATCCGACGATTAAATAAGTTATAATTCCCATAATATATTTATTTCATGAAAATATTTATATCTTTGATGTTTAATATATACAACTTAATATGCAAAATTTACTTTTTAAAAATACAGTACATTTATTGATATTTATCTTATTGTTTGCCGGAAATATAAAAGCTCAAAACTCAACACCTGTTGAGGATGAAGCAACAGTTAAAGTTTCCGTTACATCTATGGATGGTAAACCGAGAAAGAATGATGAAATTACTTTTATCAGTACTAAACAAGGTAAAAACTATAAAATAGTAACAAATGCTGATGGGAAATCGGTTCTTTTTTTAAAGAAGGGTGATAAATACGATGTGTTTTACAATAATCTTAACGAAAAGGAAATGGTTCAGCAGTTTGAAATACCAGAAAGTAAAGGAAAATATACACTAAGTCTTACATTAAAATATGATCCTCCACGTACAATTACACTAAAAAATGTGTTTTTCGATACAGGCAAAGCAACCTTGAGAGCCGAAAGTTTTGTTGCTCTTAATGAATTGGTTGATGCACTTAAATTAAAATCAACTATGGTGGTTGAAATTGCCGGACATACTGATAATGTTGGAAGTATAACCTTTAACAAACAACTTTCGGAACAAAGGGCTGTTAGTGTTCGTAATTACATTATAAAAAAAGGAATCAGTGGTAGTCGTGTTGTTGCAAAAGGTTATGGTGACTCCGAACCTGTTTCGTATAACGATACTGAAGAAGGAAAACAACAAAACCGCAGAACCGAAGTAAGGATAATAAGTGAGTAGGAGAGTGATTCGAAATTCTGAATTGCTTTGATTGATAAATAATATTTATTCGGAGAAGAAACCCTTGAAATGTTTACTGCATTTTCGAGGGTTTCTTATTTTAGATTGATTATCCAATTATAATTTCTGCTTTAATATTATTTGAGGATTGCATCTGTCAGCATCGGAACTGTATCTGTCGATGTCGGAATTGCATCTGTCAGCATCGGAACTGTATCTGTCGGTATCGGAATTGCATCTGTCAGCATCGGAACTGTATCTGTCGGTATCGGAACTGTATCTGTCGGTATCGGAACTGTATCTGTCGGTATCGGAACTGTAT
>CAZYEM010000036.1:18553-22895 GCA_964646395.1 uncultured Bacteroides sp. | reverse complement strand
CATATTTTTGTGTTTGAAGATAACGGTGTAATAAATGATTATCACAGTACTTACAGCGAATACATGGCTGTAAAACTTAAGAAAGAAAAGCAACTGAAATTAGAATCGAAAAAAGAAGAAAAACCTGTTGAACGCGAAAAGAAAGTTAGCAACAAACCTTCATACAAGCAAAAACAGGAATACGAACTACTTGAAAAAGAGATTGCAGAACTTGAAGCAGAAAAAGAAATGCTATTCAGCAAAATGAATGAAGGAATTTCTGATGTATCAGAACTAACAAAAGCGTCAGAACGAATTGCAATAATTATAACCTCAGTTGACGAAAAAACAAATCGCTGGCTCGAACTAAGTGAGATTATGGAAAACCAATAAAAATATTGCAGTGTTAAACATCTTAGTTTACTGCTGGAATTTACCAGTCAGTGAGAATTTTAGTAACTGTTTTTTCTGAAACAAGGAACACCTTAAATCCGCAAGGATTTTTATTAGTGCTTTATTAAATTGATAGTTATGAATTATTGCTGTCATATAATTATTTTATAAATTTGCATAATTCGTGTAATTCGCGGGCAATAAATTTTTTATTTGCGGATTTAAGGGAACATTAAAAATAAATTTCTTTAATTAATCAAAATTTAATACTTTTGATGCTTTCAACTACGATACTATGGGATTTCCGTATTACAAACAATTGGATGCTATGGATTGCGGACCTTCGTGCCTGCGGATGATTGCCAGATATTATGGTAAAAACTACTCATTGGAAAATCTTCGCGAACGTTGCTTCTTATCAAGAGCCGGTGTTTCATTGCTGGGCATTAGCGATGCAGCTGAATCTATTGGATTCAGAACGATTGGAGTAACAATAAGCTATGAGCAATTAACAGAAGAAATTCCCCTACCCTGTATCGTACATTGGAAGCAAAATCATTTTGTAGTAGTTTACAAAATAAAGAAAAACAAACCGCTTTTTGGTAAATCTTCAGAAACTATTTATGTGGCAGATCCCGGATTGGATACTGTTCGTTATACCAAAGAAGAATTTATAAAAGAATGGCAAAGCACACGTATTGATGGAGAAGAAAAAGGAATAGCATTACTCCTTGAGCCAAGTCCCGACTTTTACAATATTGCAGATGAGCAAACTGACAAAACCCGCTTATCATATTTATTCAGTTATCTGAAACCTTATCGCAAATATATCATACAATTGTTTTTAGGAATGTTGTTAGGTAGTTTGCTTCAACTAATTTTTCCTTTCCTTACACAAAGCATTGTTGACAAAGGGATTGCTTCTCATAATCTGGGATTTATCACATTGGTACTAATTGCTCAATTGGTACTTTTGGTCAGTCGTATTTCTGTTGAATTTATCAGAAGCTGGATATTATTACATATAAGTTCGCGAATTAATATAAGCCTGATATCCGATTTTCTTATCAAATTAATGAAACTACCAATTGGTTATTTCGATACAAAAATGATTGGAGACATCCTACAACGTATTGGTGATCATACGCGAATTGAATCTTTTCTTACAGGTTCATCTTTAAGTACATTATTTTCACTGATTAACCTAATTGTTTTCGGAGTTGTACTTGCATATTTTGATATTAGCATTTTTGGTATTTTCATATTGGGAACCTTACTTTATATTGCCTGGATTTTTCTCTTTTTACGAAAACGCCGCGAACTGGATTTCAAACGATTTGCCAAAGCATCGGAAAACCAAAGTAATCTGATACAGCTTATTACCGGAATGCAGGAAATAAAACTCAATAACTGCGAAAAGCAAAAACGCTGGAAATGGGAACGTATTCAGGCTGGTTTATTTCATATTAGTATGAAAAGTCTTGCTTTAGGTCAATACCAACAAATCGGTTCATTTTTCTTTAATCAGACTACCAATATTTTCATAACTTTTATAGCTGCACGTGCAGTTGTAAATGGTCAAATGACTTTGGGTATGATGATGGCAGTGATTTATATTATTGGACAGATTACTTCACCCGTCGAACAACTAATAAGCTTTATTCAATCGTGGCAGGATGCTAAAATTAGTCTGGAACGCTTAGGCGAAATCCATCTGAAACAAGATGAAGAAACATCAGCGACACCCCATGTTTCTATAATACCAGAAAAAACAGATATAGTAATCAATAATATGTCATTCCGCTATGAAGGACCAAATTCACCTAATGTATTGAGTAATATTAACATTTGTATTCCTGCCGGAAAAATTACCGCCATAGTTGGTGCAAGCGGAAGCGGAAAAACAACGCTGGTAAAACTTCTTCTGGGCTTTTATCAGCCAAATGAAGGAGATATTAAAGTTGGTGAAATCAACCTGCATAATTTCAATAGCCACAGCTGGCGTGCTCGCTGTGGAGCTGTGATGCAGGATGGTTTTATTTTTTCGGAAAGTATAGCTCAGAACATAGCAACAGGTGAAGAAATAATAGATCGTAACAAATTGTTTAATGCTGTTAAAGTTGCTAATATTCAGGAATTTATTGAAAGCTTACCTTTAGGTTATAATACTAAAGTTGGACAGGAAGGAAGCGGAATTAGTCAGGGACAAAAACAAAGACTACTGATTGCCAGGGCAGTTTATAAAGATCCGGAATATATCTTTTTTGATGAAGCAACAAATGCGTTGGATGCAAATAACGAAAAGGTAATTATGCAGAATCTTTCTGAATTCTTTAAAGGAAAAACGGTAGTTGTAGTTGCACACAGACTTAGTACTGTAAAAAATGCAGATCAAATTATTGTTATCGACAAAGGAAATATTATTGAAATAGGAAACCATCAACTACTTACAGAAAAGCGAGGTGCTTACTATGAGCTGGTAAAGAATCAGTTGGAGTTGGGAAACTAAGATGACTGAAGATTGCTTAGTGGATAAATAGTAATTTTTAAATATTATAAAAATATAATTTTATTAGAAAATAGCTTAAAAATAACATAATCAGGAAGTAAAAGAATGAAAACTAACTTCGGTCTTTGGTCTTCCAATTTATAAAAACATGACAAGAAATCAAGCATTAGAAGTATTAAATCAATACGTTAAGCAGGACAATATGCTTAAACACAGTCTGGCATCCGAAGCTGTGATGAGAGCAATAGCTCGCAGATTAAATCAGGATGAAGAGAAATGGGGGTTGGCTGGTTTGCTGCATGATGTGGATGTAGAGGTTACAAATGCAGATGCATTAATTCACGGACAAAAAGTTATAGATATTTTAACTCCATTAGGTGTTGATTCTGATGTAATTGATGCGATAAGCATGCATAATGAATGTTCTGCAAAAGCTCAACGTTCAACGATGTTTCATTTTGCATTGGCAGCAGGAGAAACCATAACAGGTTTAATAACAGCTACAACCCTGGTTTATCCTGACAAAAAACTGGCAAGTGTAAAAACAAAATCTGTAGTTAAACGAATGAAAGAAAAGAATTTTGCTGCTTCAGTAAAACGTGAAAGCATATTGGAATGCGAATTAATTGGTATTTCTATCAATGAATTTGCAGAAATATCGATAACAGCTATGTTGGAAATAAGTGATCAATTAGGTTTATAATATGAAAGAAAATTCACCAAAATATAGTCGAAAACAAGGTTTACCTCCAGGTTCTCTGGTTCATACAGGAATTGCTTATGAAAGCAAAATTCATATTCAACTGATTTCATACGATGATGAAAGTTTTACTATTACAGAAAGTAATGATATAAATTCAATTCTGCCTAAATTAAATCCTGAGAAAGTTAACTGGATAAAAATAACAGGCTTACACGATATAAACCAAATTGATAAATTGGGCATTCACTTTTCATTGCATCCTTTGATGCTTGAAGATGTATTAAATACACATCATTTGCCCAAAACAGAAGACTATGAGAATGAGATTTTTCTGACATTAAAAGAGCTATCAATAACAACTAAAAATAATATTATTGAAAAAAGACAAATCAGTTTCATCCTTGGTAATTCATACTTAATAAGTTTTGAAGAACAAAAAAGCGATATTTTTCTTCCAATTATCGAACGCATCAAAACTAAAAAAGGAAAATTGAGAATGATGCAGAACGATTATCTTTTTTATGCACTTACGGATATTATCATCGATAATTATTTAAAGATTGTTGATGATATGGATGATGATATGGAGCAAATTGAAGAAGAATTGCTTAATGAGAAATCAAAATTGGTTCTCAAAAAGATTTTACATAAAAGGAAACAACAGCTGTCGATGAAAAAATCAGTTAATCCTCTTTTGGACGAAATCCGAAAACTTCATCATTCAGAATCAACTTTACTTAATCCAAAAACATATATAT
>CAZYEM010000036.1:0-18543 GCA_964646395.1 uncultured Bacteroides sp. | reverse complement strand
AGCGTAATGACAATCTATATATATTGAATCGCCATATATATTTTCAGGATATAATTGATCATCTTCAGCAGGTTAATCAGAATCTGGAATCTTTCCGCGAAATGGTATCCAATCTTACAGAACTTTATCTTGCAAACAATGATGTTCAGATGAATGATGTAATGAAAAGGCTGACAGTAGTTTCAACCATTTTTATCCCTTTAACCTTTATTGTTGGATTATACGGAATGAATTTCAAAAACTTCCCTGAATTAGAATGGAAATATGGTTATTTTATTAGTTGGGGAATTATGATAACAATAAGCATTGGAATGATTATATATCTTAAAAAGAGAAAATGGTTTTAAACAATTATCCATGGAATCACACACGACGCTTTAATGCTTATGCCAACTATTTCAGAAATCAATTCGGAGAAAGGGTTCAGAAACTATCGATAGATGCAGGATTTACATGCCCAAACCGTGACGGAAAAGCTGGCTTAGGTGGGTGTACTTACTGCAATAACGATGCCTTTAATCCCTCCTATTGCCTTCCACAAAAACCAGTTTTACAACAAATAGACGAAGGTATTGAATTTCATGCTAAAAGATATCGTCGTGCAGAAAAATACCTGGCTTACTTTCAGGCCTTTTCAAACACGTATGCACCGTTGGAAAAGTTAAAAGGAATATATAATCAAGCGTTGAAACATCCTGCTATTGCAGGTTTAGTTATTGGTACCCGTCCTGATTGTATGGATGAAGAGAAACTGGATTATTTTACAGAATTGTCTAAGAAAAAATATTTAATTATTGAATACGGTATCGAAAGTTGCTATAATAAAACACTTGAAATCATTAACCGAGGTCATGATTTTGAAACGTTGGTTAAAATGCTGAAACAAACATCAGCCAGAGGAATTAAAACGGGTGGACATTTAATTTTTGGACTGCCGGGTGAAACAAAAAAAGAAATGCTTGATGAAGCAGAAATCCTTTCGAGACTGCCTCTTAACAATATCAAATTCCATCAGTTGCAAATAATTAAAGGAACCTCTATGGAAAATGATTATAAACAAAATCCTCAAAATTATACCTTCTTCCAGTTAGATGAATATATTGAATTTATGGTTGATTTTTTAGAAAAATTAAATCCAGATTTTGTAGTTGAACGTTTTGCAGGTGAAGTTCCTCCTCGTTTTCTGGCTGGTCCAGGATGGGGATTAATACGCAATGATCAGATATTACAAAAGGTTGAAAAGAGGTTGGAGGAAAGAGATACCTGGCAAGGGAAATTTTATTAAAAAAATATGTTTTTTAAGATTTAACATTTTTATTAATGTAATTTTACGGAACAAAAAAAAATATTAAAAATGTTTCATTTAATAAGAAAGGAGAATCATTATGGAAAACATTCTTTTAAAATACATGATTGAACGCTTTAATGAAGCAAAGCAGGAAAAAATAAATTCGCAAAACAATTTACCTTTTATTACTATTTCCCGTGAATATGGATGTCCTGCAAAAGAAATTTCATCTTTACTTATTCAAAAAATAAATTCCAGTTATTCCTCTTTAAATCAAAGTGATTCATGGAGGATTATCAGCAAGGAAATATTAGAAGAAGCAAGCAGAGAACTAAATATTAACCTTGAAAGAATTAATAAGTTCTTTAGTGCAGAAAAAAGGGGAACCATTGATGATATTCTTACATCACTAACAGAAAAATATTATAAATCCGATATAAAAATTAAAAAAACACTGGCAAAAATCATCAAGGATTTTGCAAACAGAGGAAATGTAGTAATCGTTGGGAGAGGCGGAGTTAGTGCAACATATAATATTAAAAACGGTTTTCATATTCGTTTATTTGCACCTTTGGAATGGAGAGCAGAAAAAATAATAGAAAAAGGTTATTGCAAATCAATGGAAGAAGCTGAAAAATTGGCTAACGAAATAGATTTTAAACGGAATGAGCTGATAAGAATAATGAGTAACAATTGTTTTAATGAATCTTCATTTAATGTAACTTATAATTGTAGTTCATTTAATAATGAGGAGATTACAGATTCTATTATTTATCATCTGATTTTAAAAAAATTACTTAAAAAAAGGTATTCTTAATAATAATTAAAAGGAGGTTAATGCTTAACAATAAAGAAATTAAACCGTTTAAAAATTTTCTTTTGATTACAGAAAAGAATCAGATAATGGAAGAATGAAATAAGAATAATTCAATATTTCAAAATTATATTATTTCAAAAGTCTGTTTTTCTATCCATCCATTGCTACCATTGGCAATCTTAATCTTAACCCAGTTATTTAATTCATCCAGAATACTTATTTTAGTGCCTTCATGAATTACAAATTTATCAGTCCCTTTTTCATCGGGAGAACTTTTAACTGTAACATTGGGTGCAAAAATTATTGCTGTATTCTTACTGTAAATATTTGAATATTGTTTATATGAATTATTTAATGATAATAAAGTAATAAACAAAAACAAAATACTTACCCAAAAAGAAAATTTCTTTATTTTATAAGATTTTGATGCAAGATATAAAAACAAAAACATGAAAAAGAATGAAATTGAAACTATTGCAATAACAGCCCAATTATCATACGAGAATAAATTAGTAACTACAATCCACCATTTTACAAAAAACAATTGTGGAATAGGATCAATTTTATCAACAATTTTAGTATTCGCTATTTTTAAATTAAAATCAATGTCATCATCAGCAGGATTTAGCTTTTTTGCTTTTTCATAATTTAAAATAGCCATAGGATAATTTGCCATACGGAAATAGCAATTACCTATATTATAGTACAACTCAAATGATTCTAATCCTTTATCCAATACTTTATTATACAGACTAATGGCATCTGAATATTTTTCGTTAGTATATGCTTTATTTGCAGCTTCAATATCCGAATTATTTGTTTTTGCCAACAAATGTAGCGTACTGAAGAAAACTAAAAATATAATCAAAAACTTTCTCATTTTTTTGCCTATTTTAATTCATTTTCTGTTTTTGAAATAACATCTATTGCTTCCTTATAAATTTTATCCATAGCTAAAGATTCATCACCCGGAGCAAATCTTGCAAACTCACAATTAGTAAGAGTTTTTATAAATTGAGAAACTATTTCTTCTTTAACGTTTCTGTTTTTCAAAGCTTCATTTACAGATTCCATTGATAATTCGGCAAGAGGAATACTAAATTTATCGCTGATATAGCCCCATAATGCATTAGAAATTTCAATATAAAAATTATCTTTTACTTTAGTAACTAAATATATTTTTGCTTTTTTCAATCTTTTATTAGCAACTTTTGTTGCCTTACGATTTTTTAATAAAGCCAAGTCATTTCTCAATTTCAAATGCTTACGTCTGATAATTAAAGCTATTATAAACAGACACAAAGGTATTGACAAAATAATGTAAAATAAATCGGATAAGAAAAAATGCTCTCCCTTTTTATTTAGCGACATAGGTTTTGTCTTGATATGTTCAATATCACTTCCAATATATTTAATTTCTTCCTGATTAACAGATGTTAATGCAACATTATTCTGTTTTCCATCTCCTTTCGAAACTTTAATTGTATATTCGGGAGAAGAAAGTGTAACATACTTTCCTTTATTTAAATCGAAATATGTAAAAGTTACAGGTTTAACCGAATAAATACCTTGATTTCTGGGAATTAATAAATAATCAAATGTCTTAGTCCCAGAAACTCCATTTTCAGATTTATTTATATTATCAATAATTTTCGGATCATAGGTTTCAAAATCTGTCGGAAAATTTACATTCAATTTATCAATTAATTTAATATTTCCTCTACCAGAAATAGTAAATTTCAAATTTACAGCTTCATTCGCTTTTAATTCATTTTTATCAATCTCTGATCTAAAAGTAAAAGTACCAACTGCTCCTGTAAAATCTTCCGGTTTGTTTGCTGTAGGTAATGGCTTTGCATTTATTGTAATATTATTGGATTTAATTGTTTTTTTTACATTTTGATACGAACTCGAAAATGGGTCATCAAAAAAATCAAATATAGAGTTTGTTCTACGTCTTTGTGTTTGAATCTGAGCAATTACATCAACTTCCAATGGATTAATATCAAGTTTTCCGCTTTCCTGAGGGAAAAATGCAACTTTTCTGATTTCTGCTACAATATATTGTTTCCCTTTAATATTTTCCTTGTATTGTTTTGGTTTGTCATTTTCCTTGTTCAAATCTTCAGACCAAAAACCTTTGTTACTGGATAATTTATTAATAGAGTATTGAGCTATTCCTACTGAAGTATATAATTTATATGTAACTATTATTTGTTCTCCCAAATAGGGTGATGCATTGCTTACACTTGCTCGTAAAAACACATCATTATCACTAACACCACTCCCACTTGACTGATTACTTTGCGATTGCTGTTGTTGTTGCTGTTGCTGATTATTATTAGAATTCTGAGATGATTTAACAACTTTTATTGATATTGATTCGGATTCATACGTTTTACCTTCAACAGTAATTTTGGCTGGTGCAACTGTGTAATTTCCTTCATTCCCTGCTTGCAAATAATAAGTAAATGAATAGGATACAGATTGATTCATTTTACCATTTACAATTTGCATACTGCTACTACTCGATTGATTTGGACCTGATAAAACACTAAATCCTTTAAAAGAAGGAGCTTTGAAATTAGATGCTGCAGCATTTACAGTAAATGTAACTGCAAATTGCTGACCACTACCAACGGTAGTTGGAGCAGAAGCATAAAACTTAATTTCTTCTGCATAAGTTATTCTAAATAAACCCGATATAAAAATCAAGAAAAATATATACTTCTTCATCTGTATCTTTTCTTTGCCTAGTTAAACGATAATTTTAGCCATTAATTGTATTTTACCAATCTTTTTCAGTTTTTACTCTTACTCCAACGGCTTTTTGCTTCTTTACTTTATCTAAAGTCTTCTTTTCATCATTTTTAAGAGCTTCAAGCATACGTTCAGCTTCTTCTTTTTTTAACTGTTTTTGTTTCTGTTCCTGTTGTTTCTTATCCTGATTTTGTTGTTTATCTTTGTTTTGATCTTTATTGTTTTTTTCGTCTTTTTTATCTTCGTCTTTTTTATCTTTATCCTTATTATCGTTTTTATTATCTTTATTTTGTTGCTGTTGTTTTAACATTTGCATTGCATAAGATAAATTGTACTTAGTATCAATGTCATTTGGATTATTTTTGAGAGCTTGCTTATAAGCTTCGATTCCTTTTTCGTATTCTTTTGTTTGTAAATAACTATTCCCTAAATTATGATATATTTTAGATTTTGACTTTTTATCTGTCTCTTTTTCAGCTAGATTAGAGTAATATCGAGTTGCTTCATCATAATTTTTCTGTTTATAAAGTGAATTAGCCAGATTATATTTCCCAACAGCATATGTACTATCTTTAATCAGTGATTTTCTGTACTTTACCTCTGCATCATTATAATTCTTCTGATTATATAATTTATTCCCTTCACGAATAAACTTCTTCTCATTTTGAGAAAAAACATTCAAAAAGAGGGCAAAAATAAATAATATTGTTAATATAGCTTTCATGTTACTTTTCGTTTTTCCCAAATAAATTAATTTTACTAAAAAACTTACTCTTTTTATTATATATAAAAATTTCAAGAATCAACAAAAACAGAGCTATTGCAACAAAATACTGAAATCTGTCTTCATAATCTGAAAAAGTTTTACTTTCATATTCCTTTTTTTCAAGTTTATTAATTTCGTCAAAGATAGTTTGCAAACCAGCATTACTATTACTAGCTCTAACATAAGCACCATTACCTGAAGCTGCTATTTTTTGAAGCATCGTTTCATCTAACTTTGTAACAATGGTATTCCCTTCTTTATCTTTTTTATAGCCTGATTGTACATTATTTGTATAAATTGGAATAGGAGCACCATCGGGTAATCCCATACCAATTGTATTAACCATAATTCCTTGTTTCTGTGCATTTTCAGACTGTTCAATTGCATCATCTTCATGATTTTCACCATCGGTTATAATAATAATGGCCTTATTTTTTATATTAACTTCTTTATCTTTTGGCTTGTCGAAAGATTCAACAGCTAATGAAATAGCAGCACCCAAGGCAGTTCCCTGCTCATTTACATCATTTGTACTAATTGTTTCCAAAAACATTTTGGCAGCAGCATAATCATTTGTTAATGGCAACTGAACAAAAGCTTTACCGGCAAAAATTACAATTCCAATCCTATCGGTTTCAAATTTATCAATTAACTTTGATATGGCTTGCTTTGATCTGGCTAGTCTATTTGGTTGAATATCTTCAGCTAACATACTGTTTGATACATCAAGAGCAATAATTATATCAACACCTTTCCTGTTTGCTTTTTCAATTCGGGAACCTATCTGAACTCTAATTAGTGCAATGACTATAAAGCTAAATCCCAGAAGCAAAATTATAAATTTCCAGATAATTCGACTTTTTGAATAATTATACATCAATCGATTAATCAGATTTTTATCACCTAAATCAAAGATGATTTTTTTCTTCTTTTTTTGCATCATCCAAAACAAAATGATGAAAACCGGAAGCAAAAGTAATGCATATAAAAATGATATTTCAGCTATTTTTATCATAAAGTGTTATGGTATAGTTCTGTAAATTGTATATTTAAAAAACATTTCAAGAAAAAGTAATATTCCAGCAATAAGCACAAAATATAAAAATTCTTCGCTTTTTTTATGAAACTCAGTTACATCAATTTTCGATTTTTCTAATTTGTCAATTTCTTTGAATATTTTTTCCAATTTCGTTTTTGAAGTAGCTCTGTAATAATTTCCATTTGTAATCTTAGAAATCTGTTTAAGCAGAGATTCATCAATTTTAACTTCAACATTTTGATATTGAATACCAAATGGAGTTTGAAAAGGATAAGGTGCCATGCCGGTAGTTCCTACACCAATCGTATAGATTCTAATTCCATACATTTTTGCAATATCAGCAGCAGAAAGTGGATCTATTGAACCCATATTATTAACTCCATCCGTAAGCAAAATAACAACCTTACTCAATGCTTTACTATCCTTTATTCTACTTATAGCAGTTGCCAATCCATCGCCTAAGGCAGTACCATCTTCAATAATTCCACTTTTTACTGACAAAAACAAATTTTTAAGAACTGCATGATCTGATGTTAAGGGACATTGCGTAAAGGCTTCTCCACTAAATATTACCAATCCAATTCTATCGTTTGGTCTTCCATTAATAAAATTAATGGCTACATCGCGAGCTGATTCCAATCTATTCGGTTTGAAATCTTCAGCTAACATACTCCCTGAAATATCATAAGCCATAACAATATCAATACCTTCAATATTCACATTATGCTTTTTCATGCTTGACTGAGGTCTGGCTAAGGCTACTATCAATAATACTAATGCTAAAACCCTTAAAACAAACAATAAGTGATATGCTCTCTGTTTTGCTGTTTTTCTTAAATTTTTAAAAGGTGAAAAACTTGAAAATTTCAGTTCTGCAAATGTATTTGAATTCTTAAGTATATACCAAATTATAAGTAGTGGAATTATCAGTATCAGATACAGATATGCCGGATTTGCAAATTCAATATTCCTAATAAAATCTAACATCTTATTTATCATTTAATTTTTCGATATTTTCAGCATTACTTTCATTTTTCATATTTATCGATGTTTCCTTAACTATTTCTATTGCATACTGTAAACTTAAATCATGCTGATCGGGTAACGGTAATTGTTTGGCAAATTTAACCAAATCTGCTAAAGTTAAGATTGCAGATAATTTCTTCGATAAATCTTGATCGGAAATTACACTTTCAAATGCTTCCAATGTTTCATCAGAAGTTTTTTCAAGTGCCTGAATATTTAATTGTTGCTCAAAATAATTTCGCAAAATATCAGTCAATTCTGAATGATATTCTTTAATTTTATCATTTTGCCATAATTTTTTTTGTCGTAAAGCTTCAAAATCTTTTAAAGCAGTTTTATAAGGCGGTATTTTAGGTTTTGATGGTTCTGATTGATTCTTTTTCTTATTTCTAAATCGATATACAAAATAAATAATTAAAATAATTAAAGCAATTATACCCAAACCAACCAAAATAAATGGAAGAAGTTCTTTAAATGTGAGCGGAGCTTCCATTGGAGATTTTATATCCTTGATAGCCAATGTAGTATCAACAGCAATACTATTTACATTCAATAAAAGCGAGTCTGAAATAATCTGATAAATTGTAGTATCATTATTTCTTTTGAGTAAAATCTGAATACTTGGTATTACATAAGCCCCTGAATCAAAAGATGTTATTGTTAATGTTTTTGATAAGGAAAGAATTGATTTTTCCTTATTAATTACAGAATCAATATTTGATTGACCTACTATTTCAATTTTATCAGATAATTTATCATTAAAAATCGGAAACTGAACCTGATAGCTTAATGGAGTATTTACAGTATATTTAAGTTTGATTTGATCACCAATTAATATTGTATTGGTATCAATTTTTGCAGAAACAGTAATTTCTTGTGCAATTGACGTTAAAGCAATAAATATAAATAGTAGTTGAAATAAATATTTAATTAATTTTCTCATATTTTAGACTTTAATATCTATTTTCTCTTTTCTTAAACAAGCTAATCAATTGTTTTACATAATCCTGATTCGTATTAATTTTTACATCATCAACGCCGGATTTCATAAAAGTATCATTCAAATATTTTTCGTGCTGATTCCACCAAATTTGATAATTTTTACGAACTTGTATATCAGAAGAATCTACCCATAATGTTTTCCCTGTTTCAGTATTTTTCAATTTAACTATTCCAATATCCGGAAACTGAGTTTCCAATTCATCGTAAATTCTAATTGCAACCAAATCATGCTTTTTAGAAGAAATTTTAATTGCATCTTCAAATCCATTATCCTGAAAATCGCTGATTAAAAATGCAGTACAGCGTTTTTTAATAACATTTGTAAAATAACGTAAGGCTTCAGCAATATTTGTTTCATTATTTGTTGATTCGAAAGTAATCAGCTCTCTAATAATACGAAGGATATGAGAACTTCCTTTTTTGGGAGAAATAAACTTTTCTATCTTGTCTGAGAAAAAAATAACACCAACTTTATCATTATTCTGAATTGCAGAGAATGAAAGAATAGCAGAAATTTCTGTGATTAAATCTTCTTTAAATTGTTTTTGAGTTCCGAATTTATTCGAACCGCTTACATCAATAAGTAGCATAACGGTAAGTTCGCGTTCTTCCTCAAAAACTTTAATATATGGATGATTCAACCTTGCAGTTACATTCCAATCAATTGAACGAACATCATCACCATATTGATATTCTCTTACTTCGCTAAATGCCATACCTTTGCCTTTGAAAGCACTATGGTATTGTCCTGAAAAAATATGATTGGTCAAACCACGGGATTTGATTTCTATTTTCCTGACTTTTTTTAGTAGTTCACTAGTTTCCATTTATTTAAATCAATTAATATTAAAACTTTAATGGGCTGAAAAGACTAAGGCACTTCAACAGTATTTAAAATTTCATTAATGATTTCTTCTGTGGTAATATTTTCTGCTTCAGCCTCATAAGTCAAACCTATCCGATGACGTAAAACATCATGGCAAATAGCTCTTACATCTTCAGGAATTACATATCCTCTGCGTTTTATAAAGGCATAAGCTTTAGATGCTAAGGCAAGGTTAATACTTGCTCTTGGTGAAGCACCATAACTAATCAATCCTTTAAATTTACTCAACTTATAATCGGATGGGAAACGAGTAGCAAAAACGATGTCACTGATATAGTTTTCTATCTTTTCATCTAAATAAACTTCACGACAAACCATACGAGCCTTCAAAATATCTTCTGGCTTTAATACCTGATTGGTTTTTGGAAATTCATTTAATATATTCTGACGCATTATCAACTTTTCTTCTTCTTTTTTGGGATAAGAAATAACCACTTTAAGCATGAAACGATCCATTTGAGCTTCGGGTAATGGATAAGTTCCTTCCTGTTCAATTGGATTTTGTGTAGCCATTACCAAAAAAGGTTCTTCTAACTTATAGGTTTGATCACCTATTGTTACCTGACGTTCCTGCATTGCTTACAATAATGCGCTTTGAACTTTTGCAGGTGCACGGTTAATTTCGTCTGCTAAGATAAAATTTGAAAAGATAGGTCCTTTTCTAACAATAAACTCTTCCTTTTTCTGACTATAAATAAGAGTACCTATTAAATCGGCTGGCAGTAAATCAGGTGTAAACTGAATTCGACTGAATTTTGCATGGATAGAGTTCGCTAATGAATTAATAGCCAATGTTTTTGCTAATCCTGGAACACCTTCCAATAAAATATGTCCATTAGATAATAATCCAATTAACAAACGTTCAACCATGTGTTTTTGACCAATGATTACCTTTTTCATTTCCATAGAAAGCAAATCTACAAATGCACTTTCTTTTTGGATACGTTCGTTCAATTCATTAATATCAATTGTCTGTGTCATAGTTTTTATTAATTTGAGTAGCAAAATTACGTGAAACCTCACAAAAGCCTCATTTTCTTTAGTTAAAAAATGTTAAGCTTCTTGTTAACAATTCTTAATTGAAAAAAAAGGACTGATTGAAAAATCAGTCCTTAGATATTATCGTAATATTGTTATGGAGCCTTTTGCCTCGCCTTCCTTTAAATATCCCTGATATTTAAGAATATAAAAATAAGTACCATCAGGTAATCCTTGACCATCCCATTTATCGTTATCTGGTAAATAAGGTTCTTTTTCAAAAACTTTCTTACCCCATCTGTTAAAAATCAACAGTTGACTACTTAAATAACTTTCTAAATTAGGAATATCAAAATAATCATTAATTCCATCACCATTAGGTGTAATTATATTTGGAAATACTAACGAATCTTCTACAATTCTGACAGTTAGAGAAATTGAATCAACACAATTATGAACTGTACTTACAACTAACCACACTGTAAAAAGATCATTTGAATAATAACCATGACTTGGATTTTGCATTGTACTGGTATTATCACTTGAACCATTTTCACCAAAATTCCAACTCCACGAAGTTACATTAGAAGAAGAAGCTGAACTATTATAATTTATCAATGCATTTGAGATTGGAGCTATTGGTGGACTTGCAGTAAATGATGCAGTTGGATTAGGATATACTTTAACTACATCAAACAAGCTCACTTCACCTTTACAACCTTCAGGAGTTTCTACATTTAACTTAACTGTATAATTACCTGCATTTTGAAATAAATGAGAAGGATTCTGATCTGTACTTGTATTTCCATCTCCAAAATTCCATAGATAACTTTGTATTAATGGTGTACAAGCATCGGTAAATGCAACTTGTAAAGGAGCACAACCTTGGGCAGGCAATGGATTTACATCAAATGACAGTTGAGGTGATTCGTTTATTGTAACATAAATTGAAGCAGTATCTCCCGGACAACCTGTAGAATCAGTAACATCAACTAAAAAGTTAGTACTATTTCCAATTGGAGGAGTTGCAACCGGATTTGAGATACTGGGATTATTCAAATCTACGGTAGGTAGCCATGAAAATATATAGGGCTGCAGACCATCACTTGGAAATACTTTTAATTGAGCAGATGAAGAAAGATTATTATCCTGGCAAATCATGGTATCATTACTCGTAGTAAGTGAGATTGGTTTATAACTTAATATTGGAATCGTTATACTATCCATTGTACAAACCGTTGATTTAATTTTAATTGTTACATATTCAACAGGTTCAACAAGATTATCCATAAATGGAGAAATAACAACCGTTCTTGAAGTTTGACCTGGTGAAATTGCAATACTATCACCAATAAATGGAAAATCAACTCCATTAATGGCTGTACCATATATCGTATCAATTAACACATAAAATGTATCAGCTTTTGCATAAGGTAAAGAAAACTTTATTAATGCATCATTACATCCTTCAATTGCCATGGGAATTGCGCTTGGAGTTGAAAAATCGGTACTAACAGTAACTGCATTACTGGTAAAACTATTTGCTTCTAAAAAAACAGCAGAATCATAAGCAGTATCACCACAATCACCAACAGCAATTTTAATATGATATTGAGTACAAGGTTGTACAACAACATAAGCGGTTAACACAACTGTAAAACCATCGTACTGAATTGAAACACCTCCTGTATTTGAAGTATAAAACTGAGTATTAAGATTTTGATTAACATTATTGATTGTAACAGGAAGAAGTGAATTTGGAATTATTGCTATATTTTTATTATTATATGCCGGTCCATTTGGATTAATTCCAGTAACAAAAAAACCAAAAACATCATTAAAACTTGTGCCAACAAACTCAGGATATTCTTCTGATGCAAAAACATATCTGAATTTTATTGTATCAGATAAAGGGATAAAATCAAATTGCAAAACAGCAGCATCATTTACTGTATAAGTTGGAACCAAAGATTGTAACTGAGGATCACTGCCGGAATTTGTTGGATTCCCCATACTTGCACTATTATTTGGTCCAATAGCATTATTTACATTTCCAGAGGCTATAATAAGTCCATGATTTAATCCTATGTTGGTTAAACTTCCGTAATTAAATTCTCCGATATTTAATGCAGTTGAAGGACTGTTAAATGTAATATTAAAAACCTGAACCCCGCTACCTACAAGAACATTTTGAACCAATTGCTGTGGACTCATTGCTGTATTTATCTGCAACTGAGCCAACGAATTATTGGATTGAAACAAAAACACTAAAACCAATAAAGCTAAAGATAAATTTAAAATAATTTTTTTCATAAAACAAGAATAAAGAGTTATTTATTATAAATAAAAATTGTAATCTTTACAAAAATGCAAAGATTACAATTTTTTGTATCTAAGAATTATCTTAATATTGTCAAAGAGCCTTTAAACTCACCTTTTCTTATAAATCCTTCATAAGTAAGCACATAAAAATAAGTACCATCAGGTAAGCCTCTTCCATCCCATTTATCATCTTTTGGATAATAGTTTTCTTTTTCATAAACTTTTTTACCCCAACGATTAAAAATCACAAGTGCATTCCTTGGATAACTATCTGGAGTAAGATTTGTAATATCAAAATAATCATTTATTCCATCACCATTTGGAGTGATTATATTAGGAAAAACCAATGAATCTTCAACAACCCTAACTGTTTTTGAAATAGAATCCCTGCAACCATGAATTGTAGATGCATAAAGCCATATTGTATATTGTGTAGCTGAATAATAATTTGCTGTAGGATCGGATAATGAACTTGTTGTGCCATCACCAAAATCCCATAAATAAATTGTAGCTCCGGTTGTTGTATTTGTAAAAACAAAATGAGCATCATTTTTTGGAGCCAATTCAGGTGTTACCGTAAATCCAGCAATAGGTTGAGCATAAACTTCAACAGCATTATTTACTGTTGTTGAGTCAATACAACCATACAAAGTTTCGAGAACCAGTGAAACATTATAAACACCCGGAACTGTATAAATGTGAGAAGGATTAGGATCTGAAGATACAAAACCATCTCCAAAATTCCAAAATGTTGTTTTTATTGCATTTGCAGGATCTGATGAATTAGTAACAGCAACATCCACAGGTGCACAACCTTTAGGAGTGGGAGGAGTTAATGAAAAACTTAACTGAGGGGAAGCATAAACAATTACATCAATATCAGTTTGAGGTGAAATACAATTATTATTATCAACTACAGTCAAACTAATCGTATTAACTGTTGAATCTGAAGGTACAGCATTTGGAGAATTCCATTTTACAGTAATCGGGCCACTTCCTGCACCTGAAGTACTGATTGTATCACCACCAATATTCCAGTTATAAACAGCTTGATTTGAGGCTACACCTGAAAATACAATTTTAGAAGTATAATCTGAACAGATTGGCGAAATTACAGTAAAATCAGAAGTCGGATTTGGAAATACCTGTACGAAAATTGAATCATTTGCAAAAATTGGTGGAACAGCCGATGTATCAATAATGGTTACTTTAAACCAAGTACTAACTAATGGAGATACTTGAGTATTAAAAGTATTAGCTATAATATTTGTACCATCAGACCATGATACAACATTGTTTATTGCATTACAAACAATTTCCACTTCATCAATACCCCAAGCATCATATCCTGTGGAAGAAGTGGCTAACTGTGCCCATCTGAATTTTGTGTTATTGGTGTAAACATTTGAAGGTATGGTAACCTGATATTTATTCCAAAAATAAGCTGTATTTTGCATTTGTTGAGCCGTAGCACTTGAAGGCGCCCAATAACCACCACTTCCGGGAGTTATTGTATTAAAAGGTGGAGTTGGAGACAGATTTCCAACAGGATTTGTATTAGGTCCAGGGAAATCAGTCCATGTAGCACCATTATTTACAGAATACTGAAGATGAACACCTTCAGCAGCAGCATCAGGATCTTCACAAGAACCTGCATTAGAAGTTATTCCATACATCATCCAATATTTAATTTTACATCCACCAACATTTATAAATGGTGTTAAATCATAATTCTGTGTAATTAATGTTCTTTCATTTGATGCAGTTGTTCCTACCCAAGCAAAAGCTCCATTTGGACCTAACTGTCCAGGAGCTCCAGTATTACAGGTTGTAGGAGGTTGTCCGGCAACAAATGGACATTGACATGGATTATTAAAAACAGGATTTGCTAATGTACTGGTCCATCCTGTACCTAAAGTCATATTATTGAAATCATTATTCATTAGGAACGAACATGTACCTTGTGAATATAAATCAACAGTTTGACCTACACAAATTTTAACAGTATCTGTATATGGCATTGCACCTAATGATGCAGATGCATTAATAACACATTGTGCATTTGTATTACTAAAAGCAATCCCTGCAAATAGAAATAGCAGAAAAAATTTCTTTATTGTTTTCATATTAATTTATTATAAAGGTTTTACGGTAAAGTTTTCAAGAACGAATTTGGTCAAAAGATATTTGTTTTCCATATTTAAAAATTTGGAAAATATTGCAAGTTCTCTGATTTCACCACGGGTTTCACAACTTCCAGATTTAGAATCACCGGCATTTAATCTCAAAGAAAAATGATGTTCTTTACTATTGTTATTACAATTAGTACATTCATTATTTATCCAGGTTTTTAAATCCCAATCTAATACAACACTTAAATTTGTTGTATTAACAATCTTAAGATAAACCATTTCCTGAAAAATTCCATTTTTCAAATCATTACAATCAGCATATTTGTAAAATACCTGAATTCCACTCTTTTCCATTAATAATGTCCAAGTTTTTGGTTGTTCTGCTTTTGATACATAATTATTTGATTTGCAGATACCAAAGTTGCTGATTAATGCAACTATAAAAATTAATAAGATGTTTTTTTTCATTTTTTTATTATGATTTATTGATAATTATTACAACAATTACGAAGACATAAGAATTATTTTAAAAGTTGTATAAAACTAAATTATTTAAAATAAAATTTTATATTTTTCCTCTAACAGAATCTATTTTTTTTTGTATTCTATTTGTTTCATTTTTTCTAATATCAATTTTAAAAGACGAATATACTCTATTACAGTCTTTTTCCAATAAATAATATGATTCTTTAATGATTTCCAATGCTTGCTCTAATGTTTCTGTTTCGACAATAGTACCCATCGAAGTTAGTTGGTATTTTGTACCAGAATTATCTAAATGCTTAATTATTCTTGACACATAAATACTTACACTTTCACTTTTATCAGTAGGGAACATTGCAAATTCTAGTAAAACAGACATATTTTTATAATTAATATTAGTTGCAAACTTAGCTAATTTTTGACAATCAGCATTATAAAAAATTGTTAAAATAAAAGAAATTACTAAAATATTTAGAAAAATCTGACTTTATTATTTTTTTAAGATTCGGTCCAAATATTCCAGGATGCTTCTGCCTGTTTTTCTAGCATAAACATTCCATTAACAATAGAAGTTCCTTCTATTTTTCCTTTTTGTAAAAATAAAGTTTCTTTGGGATTATATGTTAAATCTATTAAAAAATGCGACTTTGTGAATAATTCATAAGGCAATAATGGACAAATATTTACTTTTGGAAACATTCCTAAAGGTGTTGCATTGATTATTAATTTATACTCATTAATTACATGTTCATCTATTTGCTGATAACTAATCTGATTTTGTTCAGGTGTTCTGCTAACCAGAATATAAGGTATTTTGAGTTTATTAAGAACATAAACTACAGCCTTTGCTGCTCCTCCTGTACCTAAAACCAATGCTTTTATATTTTGATTGTCAATTGATAAGAATTCAATAGTTTTTTCAAAACCTATAATATCAGTATTATAACCTTTTAAAAATATCTTGCTTCCCTTTCTGATTATTTTAACTGAATTAACTGCACCTACTTCAACTGCAACTTCATCCACTTCTGATAAATAGGGAATAATTTGTTCTTTATAAGGAATTGTCACACTAAAACCTATCAAATTAGAATTGCTTTCAATTAAATGATTAATCTCTTTTATGTCAGATAAAGGAAAAAGTTGAAAATCAAAATCAGTAATTCCTTCTTTCTGAAATTTATTTTTAAAATAAGATTGCGAAAATGAATGTGTTAGAGGATTTCCTACTAAACCTAAAAGTTTCATTTCAAACTAAATATTAGAAATGTTATTTGGTAGAAAATGATGAAAAGTATCTCCTCTCAATCCCATACGTAATGTTTCAAGAGAAATTACTTCTCCAGGAGCAATATTTCCAAGATTTACATTGGTCCCAAAATGTTTAATAAACCATACTTGCTGAGATTTTATAGGAGCCTCCCAAATAATACTATCAATAGCAACATTTGCTAAAATATCATTAATTAATTCAGTATCTGCATTTCCCTTTGCATCATAAATACCAACATTCCCACTTTCGCGAGCTTCGGCAATAACTTTTACTGAACCAGCCTGTAATTCATTCTGCATCATTGCTACCCATCGATTATGAGAAATAACTACACCTGCTTCTTTTGAACCTACTTCTGAAATTACAGTATTATCCTTTGCTAAAGTCCTAATATATTTGCATTTATCATCATGATCCATTTTCATTGAACCATCAGAAACCTCAACGAAATTAATATTTAAAGATGAAATTAATTTCCTATAATCTTCAAACTGATTCCTGATTACGTATGCTTCAAAAAGAGTGCCTCCTAAATATACTTTTATATCATTCTTTTGATAAACATTTATTTTTTCTTCTAAATTATTAGTAAACAAAGACGTCCCAAAACCTAATTTGACAAAATCAATTAAATGTGCGGATGAACTGACTAGATCTTCGGCCTCCCTTACACTTAATCCTTTATCCATTACCATTGTAATTCCATTTGCCCTGGGTTTTGCACTTCTATGAGGCATAAATAACAACTCAACTTTCATTCCTAATTATTTATTTGTTTATCAATGTCACTTTTAAATTGCGATAACACGTCAATAAAATATTCGTCCAACTCCAATTCATCAATATAACCGTAAAATTCAGAAATATATGATTTATTCTTATCTAATTCAATAGCTGTCAACAAGGTATCAAAAGCATCTTTTACTTGCTTATTAATTAGAAATAATGCTGACAAACGGTACAAATATTCTAACTTTTCAGGATAAGTTATTGTAGCATGCATTAAAACATCTATTGCTTCATTTAATTTCCCTCTGTCTCTCAGTGCATCAGAATAATCTAGCCATGCATCAGAATTTTCGGGATCTTCAGTTGTAACTTCCAGATAAAGCTCCAATGCACCTTCCAAATTTTCTTTAAATAACATTTCTGCAAGAATAAGCTTATAATCAGATATACTTTCAAGATCACCCAAGCTAATGCCTTTTTTAACATCATTAATACCTTGATGAATTTTTTTCAATTCATAAAAACAAATTCCTCTCCCAATCCAGGCATCAGGGTTATTTTCATCTATTTTAATAGATTCCGTGTAAAACTCTACAGCTGTTTCGTATTCTTCGAGTTTTTCATAACACTCACCTATATAAAAATAAGGTGTTGCCATAAAATACTCTAATTTTAAATCAAGAATTTCTTTATAAACTTCAATTGCTTTATGATATTCGCTATTTGTATAAAAAACAGATGCTTTATGGTAATAAGGTCCAGAATCAGCATCATCAATAGCTATTGCAAAATCAAAAGCTTCTACAGCTTTCTCAACATTATTGCTTGCACTATAAATATTTCCTAAAACAGTCCATGCTATCTTACTATATGGAAATTTATCAATATATTCCGTAATATATCCAACTCCTTCTTCAAGCAATCCCGATTGTTCGTAACAATAAGAAAGTTCAAATAAAATTACATCATTTTCTGTATCAATTTCCAATGCTTTTTTAATATATTCAATTGATTTTAAGAAATTATTCAGATGTTCGTATTC
>CAZYEM010000035.1:0-22915 GCA_964646395.1 uncultured Bacteroides sp. | reverse complement strand
AAATAATAACAACAACAACAAGTGATACTTTTGTTGTTTTGTCCATTGATTCTGATGTTTTTTCTTTCATTTTCTTTTTTATTTAATACTTTAAATAATGATTTCCAATACAGAAATCATTATTTAAAAGTATTTATGAAAAATTACTTGTATTTATAAATACAAAAGTGAGGAAAACTTATTAATAGAAAATTAATTAGAAATTAAAATAAGATTAAAAAATTATTGATTAATAAATATAAACATTTAAAAGATAATAAGCTAAAGCACCAGACAGATAACCCAATAAAGCCCAAAGACTTATTCTTTTTAAATACCATATAAAATCTATCTTTTCCATTCCCATTACTGCAACTCCTGCAGCCGATCCAATAATAAGCATACTGCCACCTGTTCCGGCACAATAAGCAAGAAATTCCCAAAATGCATGATCAACAGGATATATAGCCATATCATACATTCCCATAGCACCAGCCACTAAAGGAACATTATCGACTATGGCAGACAATGTACCAATTATAAGATTTACAATATAGTAGTTTCCAATATTTTGATCCAGATAAATTGAAAGCATTCTCAGATGACCTGCTGATTGCAAACCAGCAACAGCTATCAAAATGCCAAGAAAGAAAAGAATACTCGGAGTATCAATTTTTTGAAGAACCCCGGAAACACTATAATAATTTCTGTTTTTAATATTTTTATTTTTATGTAAAATTTCTGTTGTAATCCATAAAATGCTTAATCCAAACAACATCCCTAAATAAGGAGGAAGGTGAGTTAATGTTTTGAAAATCGGGACAAACAATAATGCTCCTATTCCCATAAAAAACATAAAATTTCGTTGAGTTTGCAATTTCTTTTCCAACTTATCGCTTTTCACTTCCTTTTCAATTTTAGGGATTTCTCCTTTCATCGACAATGAAATAAAAGCCAGAGGAATAATCATTGATATCAAACTTGGAATAAAAATTTTTAATATAATATTTATGGAAGTTATTTGCCCGCCTATCCATAACATTATAGTGGTAATATCTCCGATTGGCGACCATGCACCACCTGAATTAGCAGAAAGAATAACCATACCTCCAAAAAACCACCTATCCTCTTTATTTACTATTAATTTTCTTAAGAGTGCAATCATTACGATTGATGTTGTAAGATTATCTAAAACAGCTGATAGGAAAAACGTAATAAATGCTATAATCCATAATAATTTCCTTTTATTTGTTGTTGTTATTTTATCGGTAATTATCCTGAAACCTTCATGTTTATCAACTAATTCTACGATTGTCATTGCCCCCATCAGGAAAAAAAGAATTTCAGATATTTCGCCTAAATGTTCCAGAAGTTGATTATGGGAGATATAATCATAGAAATGGGCTCCAGGATTTGAATTTAGAAATAATGAGAAACCTTCTTTATTATCCGTAAAACTCAATATACTTTCTCCGCCAAACATATAAATCACCCAAATTAATACACCCAAAAGTAAAGCTGTTGCTGATTTGTTGATTTTTAGGGGATGTTCCAGGGCTATTGCCACATAACCCAGAATAAAAATAATAATCATTACTATTGCCATTTGTTTTCAATTTAAATTTCAACAAAAGAAATACAAAAATCAATTGGTGAAATTAAAAAAGGATTAAAATTTTTAAAAAAGTTTTAACGCATTTCATAATTTCTAATTATAAATAAAACAAAAAGTGGTTTTCAAGCAAAACCTGAAAACCACTTTAATCATAATTTTGAAATATCGAATTATTTCAGAATTTTTGCATCTTCCAGCAGAACTTCATAAAAATAATCGTATCCAAGATCTTTATCGATAGCAATTTTACCTTCAAACGTAACAATATCACCAACTTTTACAGTAACATCTGATGTAACTGTTAAATCAAATTTTCCATTAGATTCAGTTCCATCCTGTAAATGAATCCAGTTTTTGCCCATAATATCAGGACTGAATTTTGTAACTTGTCCTTTTACCTTAACTTTCTTTCCTGAAAAACCAGCTTTTTTGGCATATAAATCGGCAATAGTTACACCTCCTGCAACTGCTTCAATCTTTAGCTCAATCTTTTCCATTTTTGCTTTTCCACCGGTCATAACATTCGTATCGGTTGATGACATATTTCCATGTGCAGAAACTTCAGCCATTTCTTTTTTAACAAAATCAGCTGTTTTACTTATATTATCCAAAAACAATACCTCTTTAAAGGTTCTGTTCAATTCCTTGCTAACAAAATTCTGCATTGGAAAACCGTCTTTATAGTAAAGTGTTTCACCAATAGTAGCTTCCATTTTTGTGACAGCAACCCATAAAGTATCGCCTTCCTTCATTTCTTGCATATTTTCTTCTTTCAAACGAAGATAGGTATATTGATTGGTTTGAATAATTTCCTGAACTTTAACAGTATGAACACCAATTTTTAATAATTCGGCCTGTTTAGGATCAATTTTGGGCTTACAAGCTACCAAAGCAATTAAAGCAATAAATACAATTTTTAAAATATTTGAATAAGTCTTCATCTTTATTTTTTTTAAATTAATTTAAGTGCAAAATTAATTATTATATTTTATAAACCATAATGCTTTAGATAAATATCATAATCAAAATGATATTTATCAAAACTTAAATTGTAGCTACTCTATTTACTTTATAAAAACAATTTATAAAACTTTGATTTCTTTTGGAATAAAACTCTAAAACGAATTATTACAGAAAAAAATTGCAACTAATTTTCATTAAACTACAAAGCAAAAAATCATTTAATGTGAAAAATTTGTAGTTTTTTTTGTATTATTGCAAATAGTTTAGTTAAATATAATTCAAAATTTATATATTTTATTCATGAATCGATTTTTTAATTTTTTCTTGTCTTCAAAAGCTACTGTGGTATTGTTGGCTTTAATCACAATAGCAATGGCTGCAGCAACTTTTATTGAAGATAGTTATGATACTGTTTCTGCAAAATATTTAGTTTACAACACTTTATGGTTCGAATTATTGTTCGTACTCTTAATTATTAATTTATTCGGACATATTAAAACATATAATCTGTTGTCGAAGAAAAAGATTGGCGGTCTTATGTTTCATCTGGCTTTTATTATAATGATTATAGGTGCTGCGATTACACGATATTTTGGATTTGAAGGAAGTATGCATATTCGCAGTGGGGAGTCTTCGAATATTATTTACAGTGCTGAAAATTATCTGATGATATCATACAATGATGGTAAAAATGATTATAAGTACAATTTTCCTGTTAATATTGGAGCTTTTAGTGATAATTCCTTCAAATTAAGTATTCCAAACGGGGATAAAGGTGATATTGAAATTAAATATAAACACATTATTTACAATGCTATAGAAAAACTGGAAGAAAATATTGACGGAGGTGAAAATATGATTGAGCTAGCAACTTTATCTCCATCCGGAATGCAAACTGTTCTTATAAAAGAAGGACAGATTACAGATTTGGGGAATAATAAAATTGCTTTCAATACTGAAAAAGATGTAAATGCAATAAGAATAGTTGAAAAAGATGGAGTGATTAATATTTTATCATCTTTTGATATTATACAATCAACTATGAACGAATCTGAAGTTGATACATTGTTAAAAGATTCAGTTTCTGTTTTTAAAGAAAACTATATTTATCGTGTAAATAACTCAACATTTGTATTTAGCAAATTTTATAAGAGTGCAAAGAAAACAGTTGTTGCCGGTAATATGGGCGATAGAGGCGAAGATGCAGTTATTCTGGATATAGCAATTAATGGAAAAAATTATGAAACAGTGGTGAAATATGAATCAGAAAACGCAACTAAAAATTACAATCAGAGTTTTGATGGAACTAATATCAGTTTACATTATGGAAACAAAATAGTTGAAGTTCCATTTTCTTTGTATTTGAAAGATTTTATTCTTGAAAAATATCCAGGTTCTGAAAGTCCTTCTTCATACAGAAGTGAAGTTACTTTAATAGATGAAAAAAATCAGTTGAAAGAAGACCATAGTATATACATGAACAATGTTTTGGATTATAGGCAATATCGATTTTTTCAGTCTTCGTATGATACTGATTTGAAAGGAACTGTATTATCAGTAAATCATGATTTCTGGGGTACTGTGGTTTCCTATTTCGGATATTTTCTTTTAACAGTTGGTTTTATTATTTCATTGTTAAATAAGAATTCCCGTTTTCTTTCCTTACGAAAGCTGATAGCAGATGCAAGAAGTAAAAGAAAATCAATTGTGATAACATTAATCTTGTTTTTGGGATTTAACGGAATAGCTTTCTCTCAGAATAATTCCAACAAAGTAGTTGATGTTAACCATGCTGATAATTTCGGACGATTATTTGTGCAAACTTATGATGGTCGATTTGCACCTGTGCAAACATTAGCTGTTGACTTAATGCATAAAATCTCTAAAAGAGAGAATTTTACTATTGAAGGTAAAGGCAAAATGAATGCATTACAAGTATTTATTGATATGATGGCAGAACCACAATACTGGCAACAACAAAAAATCATTTATATTCCACAAAAAGCAATCAGAGAAATTGTAGGAATAAATACTGAATACGCATCCTTTACTGATTTTTTTGATGACAAACAAAATTATAAGCTTGATAGTTATATCAGTTTAGCTTTTCAAAAGAAACAAACAGAAAAGAACAAATTCGACAAGGAAATTTTAAAGGTTGATGAACGTTTGAATATTTTTTACATGATTTTGAATGGAAGTATTTTGAAAATATTTCCTGAACAGAATTCGAAAAATAATAAATGGATCAGTGCTGATGACAGTCCGGCAATGATTCCTTTAACAGGAGCTATTAGTGTAATAAATGAAGACCTGAAACTTAAAACATTAAATTATCATAATTTAATGCAAGCTTATATATTTGAAGTTCAAAAAGCGATGAATACCAATGATTATTCACAAGCTGAAAAAATAATTACATATATTTCGGATATTCAAAAACAAAAATCAGATCCGACAATATTACCATCAGATTCAAGAAAAAATGCTGAGATTTTTTATAATAATGCCAATATTTTCATTTTCCTTAAAAATGTATATGCTTTATTTAGTGTTTTACTTCTCCTATTAGCATTTATTGACAATGTAAAATTGAAAAGAAGTAAATTTATAGTATATTCATTAAATACAATATCTGTTTTATTAGGCTTTGCATTTTTATATCATTCAGTAGGAATGGGTTTAAGATGGTATATTACAGGTCATGCACCATGGGCTAACGGTTACGAAGCATTAATTTTGGTAGCCTGGGGAGCTTTGTTGGCAGGTTTCAGTTTTGCAAAGAATTCAAAAATTACTTTAGCTGCTACAACATTACTTGCTTTCTTTGTATTAATGACCGCAAGTCACAGCAGTTATGATCCACAACTTACTAATCTTCAGCCTGTATTGAAATCCTATTGGTTAATAATACATGTTGCAACATTAACAATAAGTTATGGTTTTTTTGGATTAGGTTTTATTCTCGGACTCATGAATTTAATTATTAATATATTCAAAACCAAAGAGAATCATAAACGTTTTGATTTACTAATTTCAGAAAATTCATATATTATTGAAATGAACCTGATTATTGGACTAATGCTGGCAACATTAGGTACTTTTTTGGGAGCAGTATGGGCAAACGAATCTTGGGGAAGATACTGGGGATGGGATGCAAAAGAAACATGGGCTCTTATTATTGTAGTTGCATATACAATTGTAATTCACATGAGGTTTATTCCCAAATTAAATACAAAATATGCTTTTAATGTGGCATCTGTCATAGGTTTTGCAAGTGTAATTATGACATTTGTTGGTGTAAATTATTATTTATCAAAAGGAATGCATAGTTATGGTGCAGGCGATACTCCAATATTCCCATTATGGGCTTGGGGCACGATTTTTGCTATAATTATAATAATAATTACTTCAGGGATAAAAGAGAAAAATAATAAAATAAAATTTAATTAAATTAATATTAATCTAAAAAAACAAAGATGAAAAAAATTTCAGTCGTAATAGCTATAATGCTATTTTTATTAAGCAATGCTTTGATCGCTCAAAACAAATATGTTGGAGCTAAAAACTGTAAAATGTGTCACATGTCAAAGGGGAAACAATATCCACAATGGGCAGCATCAAAACATGCAAAAGCAATGGAATCCTTAAAAACTCCTGAAGCTTTAAAAATTGCAAAAGAAAAAGGAATTGCAGATCCTTCAACTGATGCAAAATGTACTAAATGTCACTCAACTGCATCTGCAATTGATGCCAAATTAAATGGTGGAATTACTAAAGAAGAAGGTGTTTCATGCGAAACATGTCATGGACCAGGGAGTGCTTATAAAGCACCTGCTATTATGAGAAGCAGAGAAGCTAGTATTAAAAATGGATTAATTATTCCTGATGAAAAATTATGCTTAAAATGTCATAATTCAGAAAGTCCCACTTTTAAAGGATTTAACTATGCTGCTTCTTATGCTAAAATAGCACATAAAAATCCTAAGTAGTATAAAAATATGCTTCATCTTTATGAAGTTAAAAGTAATTATCCGCATTCTGTTGAATAACGGAATGCGGATTTGTTTTTAAATAACAATCTTCAAATATTATCATACATGAAATTACCAAATACTTTTTATAATCCCATTTCATATTTAGGAAGTATAATTGCATTAATAGCATGGATAACATTAATCTTCTTTGTTATTCTGATTTTCTTTTTTAAAATAAATAATGTATATTTTGATTTATATACTTTTATCGTAACTCCTATTTTTTTAGTTATAGGACATATACTTATTCCAGTTGGAATGTATAGGAAAAGAAGAAAAATAAAAAAAGGGATTCAGATTTCTGAAGATAAATTACTGACTTTGGATTTAAGAAATCCAAAAACAAGAAATGCAATATTGATATTTTCTGTTATTTCAATATTTTTTATTGTTTCAACAATTATTGGTAGCTATAAAGCTTTTCATTACACCGAGTCAGTGGAATTTTGCGGAAAACTTTGTCATAAAGTAATGGATCCAGAATATACTGCTTATCAGAATTCTCCTCATGCAAAAGTAAAATGTGCTGAATGCCATGTAGGTGAAGGTGCAGACTTTTATGTTAAGTCAAAAATGTCAGGATTACGCCAAGTATTTAAATATACATTAGGAACTTATGAAAAACCAATAGCAACTCCAATAGAAAATTTGCGTCCTGCCAGAGAGACTTGTGAAAAATGCCATTGGCCTCAGAAATTTTATACTAATTCTTTGCGTTATGAAAAGTATTTTCTTGCGGATTCAGCTAACACAGAATGGAATATAGCTTTAAATATGAAAATTGGTGCGAATCATCAGGCATTAGGTTTAACAGAAGGAATTCACTGGCATATAAACCCTGATATTAATATTGAATACAAATCCAGTCCTAAAAGAGATATTATTTACTGGATAAAAAAAACCGATAAAAAAACAGGGAAGTAAGTCATTTACAAAGACAATGATATTGATTTGAAAACTGTTGATTTAAAGAAATCAGAAGCTAGAAGTATGGATTGTATGGATTGCCATAACCGTCCTTCACATGAATATCATTCTCCTTCAAAATATGTAAATGACCTCATGGCTGCAAAAAATGGAATTTCTTCAATTCCATGGTTTAAAAGTGCCGCAATGGAAGCTTTAAAAATTTCTTATGGTACTTCTGACTCTGCTTCAACTGAAATTAAAAATAAAATAATTAATTTCTACAAAGAAACATATCCGGATTTTTACAAACAATACAACAAACAAATTATTAAAGCAATAAGCGATGTTAAAGCTGCTTATGCAAAAAATGCTTTCCCCGAAATGAAGGTAGATTATAGCGTTTATCCACGTCATATTGGTCATTTAGAGTCCAATGGCTGTTTCAGATGTCATAATGACAGATTTAAATCTTCTGAAGGAAAAGTAATTTCTAAAGATTGTAATCTTTGTCATACTATTGTTGCTCAAGGAAAAGCCGGAGATATGAAATATACAGGTATCAATTCAACTTTAGAATTTGTTCATCCAGTTGATATTGGTGATGCCTGGAAAGAATCGAATTGCATGGACTGTCATAGTCAATCATATCAATAAATCAATAAAAATTATAAGTTTATAAATACAAAAATACAAAATCAATGAAAAAAGTCTATTTATTTTTTGCAATTTTAATTGCAAGCGTTGCATTGAATGCTCAAACTAATGGTTCATTAACTTTTAGCGTTACTACTACATCAACTGGGAATTATAGCCCTAAACATGTGGTTGCTATCTGGATTGAAAAAAACGACGGAACATTTGTGAAAACAAAATTAAAACGAGCTGCCACAAGAGTACAATGGTTAAATCAATGGGTAACAAAATCAGCTCAAAATGTAATCGATGCTACCACAAGTGCAACTATCAACAGCCATCAAACAGAAAACATTACCTGGAATGCTACCGATGTTAATGGAACAATAGTTCCTGATGGAGATTATAAATTATGGATTCAAATGGCTTGGGCAAATTCTAATGGACCAACCTACAGTATTCCTTTTACAAAAGGTGTTTCTCCGGTAAATTTAACTCCAGCCAATCAAACCAATTATACAAATATGTCTTTAACCTGGACAGCAAGCACTGTTGGTATTTCAGATAAATCATCAATTTATGGGTTTTCTATATCTCCTAATCCAGCATCTTCAATGAGTACTATTAATTATACGTTAGCTGAATTTTCTGATGTTACAATAAATATTTATGATATTTCAGGAAAATTAGTTAACGTTTTATTTGATGGAAATCAACATGCAGGTAATTATAGTTTGCCTTTATTATCGAATGGACTATTAAAACAAGGTATTTATTTTGTTAAAATATACAATGGTAAGAACCAACATACTGAAAGAATTTTAGTTTTGGATTAGTTTATTTTATAATTTTAAAAAAAGCAGTTGATTGTGAATCAACTGCTTTTTTTATGGTTTTATAACAAAAATTGTTTATTTATTATTCAATTTTGAAAAATATTTTCCCAAAAACTATTTAAATATATAACTGTTATTATCATCATCTGAAAAATTTATTTATTAACATGATAATACTCGGAAATATTTGGCTTATTTTATTTATAGCCTGGGGTTTGCCTCTTACATTTTACAGAAGTAAATTCCGTAAGCTTGTATATCAAACAAATAGCTGGACCATCAATATAAAACCATTATTCCGGAAGGAAATTATAGCTTTATTTGGCAATTTGTATCCTGAAAATAAAACATATAGAAAATTTCGCAATTTTTACCGTTTTTACTTAGCTATTTATATTATTCTGTTTATATTTTATTATACATTTAATACAAGTGCACAAAACAAAAATACAATGAATGCAATCGATATAGGAAACAACATTCCTGAATTTATTTTAAAAGATCAGAATGGAAAAGATTTTGACATTAAAAAAGTAATTGGTGAAAAAAATCTTGTTATTTATTTTTATCCTAAAGATGATAGTCCAGGTTGTACCAAACAAGCTTGTTCCTTTCGGAATCAGTATGATATATTTAATGAAATGGATGCAATAATAATTGGTATTAGCGGACAATCCATTGAAAGTCATAAGAAATTTGCTGATAAATACCGGTTAACATATCCAATATTGAGTGATGAAGGCAATAAAGTTCGAAAACTATTTGGAGTACCAACCAATTTAATGGGTCTTTTGCCCGGAAGAGTAACCTATATTGCTGATAAAAAAGGAAAAGTAATTTATATTTTCAACTCTCAGCTAAAAGCAGAAAAACATGTGGATGAAGCAATTAAAATATTAAAAACATTAAAATAATCATAACAGATCTTTTTTATTTTTCAAAATAAATATACATACTCTTCAATTCATTTTAAAAGATATTATAATCTTGAAAAGCAGTTCAACCTGGTTTTCAGTTTTCATAAACTTAATGAATTTTTTAAACGTTTAAACTCATTTCCCTATCTTTGCAAAAATTTTTGAAATTCAAAATGGAAATAGCAGCATTGGTTTCGGGTGGAGTTGACAGTTCAGTTACAGTTTATCAGCTTAAAGAACAAGGTTACAATCCAACAATATTCTATATCAAAATCGGAATGGAAGACGAACATGGATATATTGATTGCCCATCTGAAGAAGATATTGAAATAACAACCTATATTGCACGCAAATACGGATGTAAATTCGAAATAGTTTCACTCCATAAGGAATATTGGGAAAATGTTGTTGATTATACTATTCAATCGGTTAAACGCGGACTTACACCAAATCCAGACATGATGTGTAACAAACTGATAAAATTTGGTACTTTTGAAGAAAGATATGGCAAGGATTTCGATAAAACATCCACCGGACATTATGCAACAACAACTGAAAGAAATGGAAAAATTCACCTTTCAACGGCCAAGGATAAAGTAAAAGACCAAACCTATTTTCTTGGACAAATCAATCATTTGCAGGTATCTAAACTTATGTTTCCCATTGGTGATTTACTCAAGAGTGAAGTTAGAGTTATAGCAATCAAAGAGAAACTTCCAAGTGCTGAACGTAAGGATAGTCAGGGAATTTGCTTTCTGGGTAAAATTAATTATAACGATTTTATACGACGCTACCTTGGAGAAAAAGAGGGTAAGATTATAGAATTTGAAACTGGAAAAATTGTTGGAAAACACAAAGGATATTGGTTTCATACAATAGGTCAGCGAAAAGGATTAGGACTAAGTGGTGGCCCATGGTTTGTGGTAAAAAAAGACATAGAACAAAACATTGTTTATGCTTCCTCTGGATATGATCCTCAAACACAATATGGTAAAATCGTAAATCTGGGAGCTTTCGACTTTATAACCGAAAATCCCTGGGGCGATATAATTGAACCAATTGAAGTGAATTTCAAAATCCGTCATACACCTGAATTCACAAAAGGAATTCTGGAAAAAATTGGAGATATATATCGGATTAGTTCAGAGGAAAAAATACAAGGTATTGCTGCCGGTCAATTTGGCGTAATTTACGATAATGATAAAAAAATATGCATCGGTAGTGGTATCATTATTGGGGATTAATGTAACTTTGCAGTAAATGAAAATCCTTATAATCAGCATTTACATTCAGGGATAATAATTATCAGCGTTTTAATATAAAAATGAAAAAATGAAAAAAGAAGATTGCTTTTATCTGGGAATAATAACAAAACCATTTGGTTATAAAGGAGAGTTGGTAATTTATCTGGATGTGGACGATCCTATATATTATCAGGAACTTCCTTCGGTATTAATTGATCTCGAAACTGGTTTGGTTCCTTTTATGATTGAGAAAATGTCGCTAAAAAACAATAATGCAACTATTCGATTACAAGATGTAACTCCTGAAAAAGCACTGACTTTAATAAAAAAAGAACTTTATCTTCCCTTAAATATTTTACCAAAATTAAAAGGAAATAAGTTTTATTTTCATGAAGTTATCGGATTTGAGGTAATTGATAATGAAAAAGGAAATATCGGAAAAATTGACAAGATAATGGATCATCCGGCACAACCTATCTTGCAGATTGTGCATCCTTTTGGTAAAGAAATTCTTATCCCGATTGCAGATGATATTATCCTTACTGTAGATCGCAAAGCCAAACAAATCAGCATTAAAGCTCCCGATGGTTTAATTGATTTATATATGTAATGAATGAAAAGCCATTTAAATTTAAAAAGTTTATTTTATATCACCAACAATCAACTTTAAAAGTTGGTACCGATGCTATATTGTTGGGAGCATGGGCAAATATTGAAAAAGCAGATAAAATTCTCGAAATCGGATGTGGTTGCGGTATAATTACATTAATGTTAGCACAAAGAACTAAAGCAGATATCGATGCCATTGAAATAGATTTTAATTCAACCGAAGAAGCAAAAAGAAATGTTGAAATATCAGAATGGAAAAACAGAATAAATATTGAAAACATTTCATTTCAGGAATTTATAAAAGATAAAAATAATATTTATGATTTAATTGTAAGCAATCCCCCCTATTTCAATAATTCGCTCAAAAGTAATGATCTAAACAAAAATCTGGCAAAACATAACGATAGTTTAAGCTATAATGAATTAGCTTTTGGCATTTCAAAGCTTTTGAAACCAAATGGAAAAGCAAGCATAATCCTCTCGATTTCCGAAAGTGAAATATTTAAAGCAATTGCTTTAAAAAATGGACTTTATTGTAATTTGGAGATGGAAGTTTTTCCTAAAACAGGTCTAAAATCCAATCGCTTATTAATGCAATTTGAAAAACAAAAGTTAAAATATGAAAGAAAAAGTATTACTGTTTTGGATGTAAACAATAATTATACAACTGACTTTATCAATTTGTGCAAAGACTTTTATCTTAACTTTTAGTGAGTGGATTTTTTTTAAATTCAATTGGAGTTACACCGGTATATTTTTTAAAAGCGGCATAAAAAGTTGATTTAGAATTAAAACCAACTGATTTTGCAATACCTTCTGTAGAATAATGGTCAAATTCGGGATTCATCAGCATTTCTTTTGAAATATCGATTCTAAAAGCATTAATATAAGTGTAAAAATTTTTTTGATATTTTTCATTAATTACCTGAGATAAGTATTTTGTATTTGTATTTATTGCAACAGCCACATCATCAATGGTGAGATTATTATAGAAAAAAGGCTTGTTTTTCATATATTTCTCAAGGTCTGATATAATTTTTGATTTTGCTTCATCTGATAATGAGGATTTTTGATATTTAGAAGATAAAAACTCATCTACTTCTTCGGAATCAGTTTCATGCAAATTATTTTGTGAAAAAAATTCTGATTTATGTTCCGTATTATATATCAAATTATTATATATCAATGGTTTTGAAAATATATTTTTCTGATACAAACCATAAGCAAATATGACAAAATTAAAAATCAGCATCGAAATATTAAATAATATCCGATGTGGTTGATTGGTTTTTATATTAAAGAAATGAACAAAATCCAACAGTAAGAATAATACAAAAAAACAAATAATCAATATCTTAATCCACTTTAAATCGATGTCTTTCTTATATGAAAAGATGTTTTCAATTCTCAATCTGTACATTTTATAAAAAGTTATTGCGATAATCAGATATACAAGTAATTGCAAATTAATAAATCCAAAAACCCCAATTCTGTTAATCCATTTCAAATATACAAGAAGTATATTATCAGTAACTTGCCCATATCCTCCCGAAACAAACCATAATTTTTCATTATATGATAAAAGTAAATAAGGAAAATTCAATAACAAAACGACTAAAGAAGGAATAAAATGATAAAGTACAAATTTGTTTAATATAAATTTTCGTTGCGTAAGAGATTGAATATAAAGATAAAAAACAGGAAACAAAGATAAAACTACAGGTAAACTTAAATAATAAGTAACAGTAAGAATTTTGTAATTGGAATAATAATAAGATAAACCAAATCCAAAATATAAAGCATTCAGAAACATAAAGAAAGCTAATAAGCTAAATGGCTTGTTCTTAGTCCTTACATAGGAAAAAACAAATAAAATACTGAATATCAAAGATTGATAAACAATAAGAATACTTAATAACTTATCAAGGAATTCCATAATTTTTTATGCAAAAATAGTTTAAAATTTTAATATCAAAAAAATACAAGTATTATTTAATTTTTCCATGAATTAAACTACAAAAAACAAACATTAACAAACACTTAATACTTAATGGATAGAATAATCGTTTATTAACAAATATCTAAATATTTATTGTCCTGAATTTTTATAATTTTGCAAAAAAATCTAATAATGAAAATCAATATTTTGAAAAACATTTTAATAGTAATTTTATTTTTATCTTCAAGTCATTTGTTTGCACAAGATTGGGTTGAAAAAATGCAGAATCCTGATGTAAATTTTTATGAAGTACAAAAAGCATTTAATACCTTTTGGGAAGGAAAAGAAATTGGACGATCAAAAGGATGGAAACAATATAAAAGATGGGAATATTTTATGCAACCACGTGTTTTTCCAAGTGGTAACCGTATGCAAATGGATATTGTATATAAGGCATTTATGCAATACAAAAGTAAACAAGCATACAAAACAACATCCAACTCCAATTGGCAACCTTTAGGCCCATTTAATGTCCCAAGCAATGGTGGCGATGCAGGCAGATTAAATTGTGTTGCTTTTCATCCAACCATTCAAAATATTATATATGTTGGTTCTCCTTCAGGAGGATTATGGAAAACTACAGATGGAGGTAATTCATGGACTTCTCTTACTGATAACCTGCCTGTTATTGGAATTACAGACATTGTAATTGATTACAGCAATCCTAATATCATTTATATAGCAACAGGCGATGGTGATGCTACAGATACATATTCTATTGGTATCCTAAAGTCAATTGATGGTGGGCAAACATTTAATACTACAGGATTAAGCTACAATGTAATTAATCGAAAATCTATTAATAAAATAGTAATAAATCCATTAAACCCAACTACACTTTTTGCTGCAACCTCCAATGGAATTTACAGAACCTATGATGGCGGAACTATATGGAAATTTACAACTGGTGATTATACAAAAGACATTGCCTATAAACCTGGCGATACTACAATTATGTATGCCGTTACCAAAACAAATTTTTATAAATCTGTTAATTCAGGAGCAAGTTTTCAATTAAAGAATTTACCTGTTAGTGGTTTTAGCAGATTAAATATTGGCGTTACTCCGGCAAATCCATCTTATGTTTACCTATTGGGTGGAAAATCAACTGATCAGAGTTTTCATGGCCTATACAGATCAACTAATTTGGGTGAAACATTTACAACCAGATCAACTACTCCAAATATTTTCGATTGGTCAACCAATGGTTCCGGCTCAGGTGGACAAGCATGGTATGATATGGCAATTGCAGTTTCGCCAACCAATGCTGAAGAAGTTTATGTGGGTGGTGTAAATATATGGAAATCAGGCAATGGAGGAAGTAATTGGGGTTTAGTTGCCCATTGGTATGGTGGAAACAACAAACCTTATGTTCATGCTGATATACATTCACTTAGATATTCACCTTCCAATGTACTTTATGCATGCACAGATGGTGGTATTTCAAAAACTTCAAACGGTGGAACATCCTGGACTGATATGAATAATGGTTTAAGTATTGCTCAAATATACCGAATGAGTGTTTCAAAAACAGTACCAACAAAATTAGTAACAGGTTGGCAGGATAATGGTACTAATTTATTAAGCAATAATAGCTGGGCTCAGATTTATGGAGGTGATGGAATGGATTGCCTTATCGATTACTCTAATGCAAATATTATTTATGCTTCCACTCCCAATGGAGAACTACAACTTACCACAAACAACGGAAGCAATTTTAATTCAATTTCCGATAATATTACATCACAAGAAGAAGGAGCTTGGGTAACGCCAATTGTCCAACATCCAACAAATTCACAAACTATTTATGCCGGTTATATTAATGTATGGAAAACAACCAACAGAGGAGCCAACTGGACAAAAATAAGTAATTTTAACTCGACAGATCAAATAAAAACCATGGCAATTTCTACCTCAAATCCTAATTATATTTATGTAGCAACTGATAATTTATTATCAAAAACTATTGATGGAGGAAGTAATTGGTCATTAATAAACACAGCTCCTTTTTCATCAAATGCCATTACAAACATTACAGTTAGCTCAACAGATCCAACTGTATTGTGGGTTACATTATCCGGTTATACTGATAATGTAAAAGTATTTGAATCAAGAAATACAGGACAAACATGGACAAACATTTCCGGAACACTTCCAAATGTACCTGCAAACTGCATTTCATTTCAAAATCAGTCAAACGAAGGACTATATGTTGGAATGGATGTTGGCATATATTACAAAGACAGCTTATTGACTGATTGGGTTTTATATTCAAATAATCTTCCAAATGTAATTATCAATGAACTTGAAATTTCACCAACAATAAATAAGATAAGAGCAGCTACCTATGGCAGAGGTGTTTGGGAATCTTCTCTTTACACTCCTGTTTCGGTTACCGAAAACACAAATGAAATAAATGACATTTCAATATTCCCGTCACCAACTACAGGAGAATTAACACTTAATATATCTGTTTTGAAGAACAAAAAAGCATCAATAGAAGTATTTGATACAGATGGCAAATTGGTTGAAAACATGAAAATAACATTTATTGATGATTTTTATACTTTTGATTTTTCAAAGAAACCTAATGGCAATTATTTCGTT
Organism: uncultured Bacteroides sp.; assembly: GCA_964646395.1. Lineage (GTDB taxonomy): Bacteria > Bacteroidota > Bacteroidia > Bacteroidales > JACABE01 > JACABE01. Next base: position 6,567 of record CAZYEM010000035.1, on the reverse strand, counting down.
AAAATAACTGCTGATGAGAAAAATTACAAAGGACGTTTTGTAAAAATCTCCAAATAGTGATTAATATTTCATTTATGAAAAAAATTCTAAGATTTGTTTTACTTTCATTTATACTATTTTCCTGTAAAACAGATGATTTAAAACACACTAAATTAATAACAGATAAAATTCAATATGATGTTTCTGTAAAAAACACAGAAACTGATATAGATTGGTGGGTACAAAATATAGAAGGGCCTAAAAGAGATAAATTTACAAACTTGATTTTTGACGCTGTAAAAGATAATAAACTGAAAATATATGATTTGAACGAAAAAGAAATTACATTAGAAAATGTTCTCTCAAATTTGTTCACTTTTGATACCATTCATTTACAAAAAAACGGGAAAAAAAATCAAACAATTGATACTATATTTATTACAAATTCATTTAGCTTGAACAATATTACAAAATTCCGATTCAGGGAAAAGTGGTCTTTTAATGAAACCACATTAAGTATTACAAAGCAAGTAAATGGATTTTGCCCTGTTTTAGTAACAGAAATTAGTAATAACTTACCACCTATTTCATTACCTTTATTTTGGATTTATCCTGATACTACTCAAAAAGCTGAAGAAAACACTTTATTTCAGATTACTCCGAAAATTCAATATGATGTAAATATCAGATCTGATAATGCAAAAAATGAATGGTATTCAGATAATATAGAAACCTCTGACAGAGAATATTTCCTGAATAAAATTATTGAAGTTGCTTCAAAAGGCAAGTTGAAAGTATTTGATTTTTTTGACAAACCACTTGATAAAAAACAATTTAATGCCTTATTACATAGAAAAGATACGGTATTGATTGAAAATCCGGAAGATCCTGGAAGTTTTTCTCCAAAAGTTGTTAATGTAGATTTCGATTCGAGAGACATTAAAAAGATTCGTTTTATTGAAGAATGGAAAATTGATACAAAAACATTTCAATTATACAAAACAATAAAAGCTATTGGTGTTGTAGTTGAAGACAGAGAAGATAACGGAAATGTAAGAGGCTATATGCCTGTTTTCTATATCTATTTTGATGAAAATGTAAAGAATGTTGCGAACAATTAAAACCCTTTGATGGAATACCAATATCACCGTTTTAGTAACGGTATCAGACTAGTACACAAATATACCGATTCAAATATTGCTCATTGTGGTTTAATTATCAACACCGGTTCGAGAGACGAACTTCCTTTTGAAGTTGGTATTGCACATTTTATTGAACATTGTATTTTTAAGGGTACATTAAAAAGAAAATCTCATCATATTATCAACAGAATTGATAGTGTGGGCGGTGAATTAAATGCTTATACAACGAAAGAAGAAACAGCTGTTTATGCATCTTTCCTAACAGAATATTATACAAGAACAATTGAATTATTAGCTGATATTGTTTTTAATTCTACTTTTCCCGAAAAAGAAATTGAAAAGGAAAAAGATGTAGTTATTGAAGAAATAAATTCTTATAAAGATAATCCTGCCGAACTGATTTTCGATGAATTTGAACAACAGATTTATAAAAATCATCCGTTAGGAAATCTCATTTTAGGTTCACCAAAAGATATAAAAAAATATCATTCACCCCATTTAATCAGCTTTATTAAAAGGATTTACAATACAGATGAAATGGTTATCTGTTCAGTAGGGAAAATTGAAATGAAAAGCATTATTAAACTTTGCGAAAAACATTTTGGAATTTTTGAACCAAATTTTAGAACACAAAACCGACAGAGATTTCAGGAATATATTCCTAGCATAGCTAACAAAAACAAAAAGACTTTTCAATCACATTGTTTAATTGGCAATGTTGCTTATACTTTGGGAGATGAAAGAAAAACAGGCTTATCATTCCTGAGCAATATAATCGGCGGTCCAGCTATGAATTCAAGGCTGAATATCGCACTGAGAGAAAAAAACGGACTTTCGTATAATGTTGAATCAAACTATACTCCTTATTCTGATACCGGACTTTTTTGCATTTATTTTGGAACCGATAATTCCACTTACGAAAAAGCATTGGAAACTGTTAATAAAGAATTAGATAAATTAAAAAACACACAACTTAGTTCCAGTCAATTGCATTCTTTTAAAAAACAATATACCGGACAACTTGCATTATCATTTGAATCGAACCTAAATGAAATGCTTTCCATTGGAAAAAGTTATATGGTTTACAACAAAGTAGATACAATAAGTGAAGTTTGCAAGAAAATAAACAACCTAACATCACCTCAACTTATTGACATAGCAAATGAAATATTTAACAGCAAACAACTTAGCATTTTAAGCTACAAATCAAAATAATTTTTTATGTTTACAATGATAAATCCTGACTTTGAAGAATATGCTTCAAACCATTCTTCTCCTGAAATGGAAATCCTTAAAAAATTAAACCGCGAAACGAACCTGAAAGTAATGCAACCCCGAATGTTGTCGGGACATTTACAGGGAAAATTTCTGGAAATGATAAGTAAAATGATAAAACCTGACAGGATTCTGGAAATAGGAACTTATACCGGCTATTCAGCAATTGCTATGGCACAAGGATTATCAAAAAAAGGTGAGCTTCATACCATTGATATTAATGAAGAACTTGAATATATTGTAAAAAAATACATAACCGAAGCAGATTTAAAAGATAAAATCCATTTTCATATAGGGGATGCATTAACCATTATTCCTCAGTTGAATTATATGTTCGATCTGGTTTTTATAGATGCTGATAAGGAAAACTATATAAACTATTTTAATTTAGTAATTAACAATGTAAGAAAGGGTGGAATTATTATTGCCGACAATGTTTTGTGGAGTGGAAAAGTATTGAATAAAGCGTCTTCCTCTGACATGGAAACATTTAATCTACAAGCTTTTAACAAATACATTACGAAAGATGCACGAGTTGAAAATTTGCTTTTACCCTTTAGGGATGGATTGATGATTATGATTAGGAAATAGTTGAAAATTAAAGATATGCAGATTGAATACGCTGGAATTTGTTCTTTTTTCTTTCACTTAAAATAAAGATCGTATTTTTGCGTTATTAAAACTAAAACCATAAAAAACTTAGTGTGAAGAAATCCTTTAAATTCAGTTTAATCGTATTATTCTCAAGTATTTACTTTAACTCTTATTCTCAAATTGGAGGTAGTAGTACCTATCAGTTTTTAACATTGCCTAATTCTGCAAGAATTGCTGCTTTAGGAGGTAATTTTTTAGCTATTAAGGATCATGATATTTCACTTGCTATTGCCAATCCATCGCTTATTACAGATAAAATGAATGGGAAATTAGCCATCAATTATGTAAAATATTTCTCAGACATAAATTATGGCTTTGCTGCTTATGCACATAGTTTTAAAAAATTTGGAACATTTATCGGTAGTCTGCAATATATCAATTATGGAGATTTTACTTATGCCGATGCAAGTGGTCAAACTTCAGGAACTTTTAAAGCAGGTGAATATGCTTTCAATATTGGCTGGTCGAAGATGCTTGATTCCAACTTCTCGATAGGTAGCAATCTTAAAATTATTAATTCAAACTTTGAAACATATAATTCTTTCGGTGTTGCTATTGATTTGGCTGCAACTTATCACAATGCAGCTAAACGATTTACAGCATCATTGATGTTAAAAAATATCGGAAGACAATTATCATATTACAGAGAAAACAACAGGGAAAGCTTACCATTTGAAATTCAATTAGGTATATCGAAAAAGCTAAGACATGCTCCTTTTCGCTTTTCTCTATTATTAAATCATCTCGAAAAATGGGATATCACTTATGAAGATCCATTGAATCCTAGTATAAAAACAGATCCTTTAACAGGCGAAAAGATTGAAAAAAGTGATTTAACGCTTTTTGGTGATAAACTGATGCGACATATAGTTGCAGGAGTTGAATTTATTCCTTCTGAAAGTTTTAATATCCGATTGGGATATAATTATCAAAGGCGTCAGGAAATGAAAGTGGAATCTGCACTTTCAACAGTTGGTTTTTCTTGGGGATTCGGATTTAAAGTTTCAAGATTTTATTTGAGTTATGCCAATGTTATTCAACATTTAGCAGGCTCATCTCACTTTTTTACCATTTCTACAAATATCTCTGAATTTTAATGAACTATGACATTCGAAGCCATCTTAATATCAGTTCCCGATTATCCAAATGCAGCTTATGTGGAAATACCTTTTAATGTTGAAACGGTATTTGGTAAAAAAGGAAGAATAAAAGTTAAAGCAAGTTTTAATGGAATTCCATACAGAGGTTCGATTGCGAAAATGGGTACACCTTTCTATACTTTATTGGTATTAAAAGGAATAAGGGAAAAATTAAATAAAAAAATTGGCGAAAGCATCACCGTTACTTTAAATATTGATGTTGAAGAAAGAAAAGTGGATATTCCCGAATTTTTAGTAACCGAGTTTAAAATAAACAATATAGCTGCCACTTTTTTTAATAAGTTATCATATACTCATCAAAAAGGATATGTGAACTGGTTATTATCAGCAAAAAGAAAAGAAACCAAAGTATATCGGCTTAACAAATTAGTAGAAATGCTTAATAATAAGGCTCTGAAATAGTACTCAATATATCATTTAAATAAATTAAAGTTTCATCTTACATCCGCAGATTTCTTTTTATTGTCAACGAATTACATGAATTCTCAGTAAAATAATCAGAATAAAGACAAAAATTTGCAATTGATTATTAATAAAGCACTAATAAAAATATTTGCATATTTCTGGTTTGCATCAAAATACGATATACTGATATTATCGCTAAGAAATGAGCTTCTGTTATACGTTTTTTAAATTTAACGGAACTACCAAAAATTGCTTTTTCTTTGTTGAACTTCAATTTTAACCTCATTCTTATGTATCGGAACTGTGGTTCTTAAAAATTTTACTCGCCTCAAAAAATCTAAATTTAGAAACCTTCAGTTCTTCTATGTAAAAGCAATTATTAAAAAGTTACACATCCGTTTTAGTGTGGAGATATTCAAAAACGAAACTGCTGCAATGTTGTATTTCAACGTTGCAGCAGTGCATATTTTACAAAAATACAAATCTATAAATTTAATTATTATCTGTTTTTTAAAGTCAAAACAGGTTTTGTTAGCTGCTTTCTGCTATTATTGTTTCTGCTGTTACTTGATTCCTGAGAATTTTTATGCGAACGGAAAGAACTGTTTCTTTGTTGCTTAACTGCTTTAACAGGATAATGGTCAATTAAAGGATAAGAATGATCATCGCTAACAGGAATTTTTTTACCTATCAGTTTTTCAATATCACGCAAAAATACTTTTTCCTCAGCATCGCATAAAGATAATGCAGTTCCCTTTGCTCCTGCCCTTCCGGTTCTTCCAATACGATGAACGTAAGTTTCTGCAATATTTGAAATTTCATAATTGATTACAAATTCCATATCTTCAATGTCAATACCACGTGCTGCAATATCAGTTGCTACCAATACTCTGGTAGTTTGATCCTTAAAGTTAGCCAATGCTCGCTGACGAGCATTCTGAGACTTATTACCATGAATAGCTTCAGCATTTATCTTATTCTTCGAAAGCACTTTAACAACATTATCAGCACCATGTTTGGTTCTTGTAAAAACCAATGCTGATTTAATTTTTTCATCATTTAATAAATCTATTAATAATGCATTTTTATTGCCTTTATCAACAAAATAAACCAATTGCTTTATAATATCAACAGGAGTAGCTGACGGTGTTATTTCAACTTTTGAAGGATTTACTAATATAGTATTTGAAAGTTTTATAATTTCAGGTGGCATAGTTGCCGAGAAAAAAAGCGATTGTCGCTTGCGTGGAAGTGCTGCAATTATCTTTTTTACATCATGAATAAATCCCATATCCAACATACAATCAGCTTCATCAAGCACAAATATCTCAATATTACGCAAAGAGATAAAACCCTGATTCATTAAATCGAGCAATCTGCCTGGAGTTGCTACTAAAATATCAACACCTTGTTTTAAAGTTGATGTTTGAGGATTTTGATTAACTCCTCCAAAAATAACGGTGCTTGTTAATCCTGTAAAACGACCATAAGCTTGTATGCTTTCATTTATCTGAATTGCAAGTTCGCGGGTTGGTGTAACTATTAAACTTCTGATTTTTATTTTCTTATCATAGCTTTTATTTGCTAATAACAACTGAAGTATCGGAATGGTAAAAGCAGCGGTTTTTCCGGTGCCTGTTTGCGCACATCCTAACAAATCGACACCACTTAACACAATTGGTATGGCTTCTTTTTGAATGGGCGTAGGTATTTTGTAACCTTCTTGTTCTAATGATTTAAGAATAGGTTCAATGATATTTAATGACTGAAATGGCATATATTTTTTTGAAGTAGAATTATTTAGAGAACCAAAACCTGTCTTATAAAGGGTTGGAAATGTCCGTATTAATTTTTTGCAAAGATATGGATTTATATTGAAAGATAAGTTAAGAAAGATTAATAAAAATTTAAAACACTATCAAAGCTTTATGTAGTTGAAAAAACAATAGAAA
>CAZYEM010000034.1:2847-22996 GCA_964646395.1 uncultured Bacteroides sp. | reverse complement strand
GCCTTATGCAATTACACTTTAGACAATACGGCGAAGGACAACCCATGATTATTATTCATGGGTTGTACGGAATTTCGGATAATTGGGTGAATCATGCCCGATTACTTGCGGATAATTACAAGGTTTATATCCCAGATATGCGAAACCACGGGCAATCGGGACATAGTAATTTCTTTAATTATGAAGTAATGGCTGAAGATATTACCGAATTTATTGATCAGCATGAAATTGAAAATCCAATAATCATGGGGCATTCTATGGGTGGAAAAATTGCCATGAAATTTGCTTTGGATAATCCGGATTTGGTTCAGAAACTCATTGTAATTGACATGAGTATGAGGCAATATAATTTAAGAGCTTTTCATTCTAAAATCATCAATGCCATGCTCGATATTGATTTTAATATTGTTAAATCGAGAAAAGAAGTAGATGATTATTTATCGAAAACCATAGAAGACTCTCGCATTCGCTTATTTGTAATGAAAAACCTGTATTGGACCGAACGCAAAACACTTTCGTGGCGATTGAATCTGAAAGCAATAATTGATAATATAGATTCCATTTTTGAAGGTATTAATACGAGTCAGAAATTTACCAAACCCTCACTTTTTATCAGAGGCGAACAATCAGATTATGTGAGAGATGCTGATTTTGTATTAATTCGAAATAAATTTACAGATTCATCATTAAAAACCATACCCAATGCCGGGCATTGGGTACAAGCAGATGAACCTGAATTGTTTATAAATGAAGTAATGTCTTTTTTAGGAAATGAAAACAGCTAATATATTATCCATTATCTAATATTTTGCTAATACGTTCTATCCCATTCTTAAACGAATATATTTCAGCTGTATGTGAATCCCTTTTCCAATTTTCAGAATTTGCAGGGATTTCTATTATTGCCAATTCATCATTTTCAGTTACTATCCATATAATATTATATAATGATTTACTGATATATGTTTTTGAAGCTTTCGGATATTTCCACAAAATATTTTTTCCTCTTTGTACAATATTTACTTCACTGTAAAATAGCTTTTTCCCATCTTTATCATTAAAATTAAAACTGATTTGTATTGGTAGTTCAGGATAGGGCATAGGTCTGTCGCAATTATATGTACCTAAATTTGTGATGCTTATGTTTCTGTAATATTGAAAATTAGTTACAATATTAGCTTGAATTTCTTTGGTTTTTTGAATTTCAGCCTGTTTTGAAATCCGTTTCATATTATTTTCCTGAACTGTAAATTGTTCGGCTTTATCTTTTTGAAATGCTTTGATTGCTTCTGCATATTCAGCAATGTTTAGTACAGGATAAGCTTTTACATTTACAGTCTTCTTAAACCTTGATAATTCAATAATATAGCTTTCATCATTTTGTTTTTTCAAATCTACTTTCGACCATTTTACATCATAATATTCTTCTTTGAAACTTGAATCAGAATTATCAACTTCAAATAAAAGCTTATTATAACCGGCAAATTCAGGAAATTCATTTACATCAACATCAATTACAAAAGAATAATTATCGGGATTGGCTTTGCGTGGTATAAAAACATGGTTTTCTGTTTCTGTTTTATTAATAATTTCTTTAGGTTCAGGTGAAACTGCATAATCTATTTGTTCGTTTTTATCTTCTTTAACTTCATTTGTGTTTTTATTTATGTCTTTTTGTTGTTCATTATTCAAATAACTCCATTTGTTTTCTTTGGTATCGTAGTAATACAGATTAAAAGGCTCATTATGAGCTGAAACTAAATCAATTATAATGGGATTGTTTTCATTCATAGCTAAAAATTCATTATCTTTTTTAGCATAGATTTCAAACATTCCGGCAGACTCAAAAGTATAGTTGAAACCTGCTGAATCATATTTCATAGGAATTCCGGAAAGGAATAATTCAACCGGGTTATGATATTCATTATAAATAACTTCCACATTTCCTTCCACAGTTTTTCCATCTTTATCAATAAAGGTATTGGCCTTAATATGAATTTTGCTTCCTTTTGAACTTAATATACTCACATCTTTCTTGTTGTTGACTGTGAAACGCTGATATTTAGTAATTTCAGCTATTGGTTTTTTAAAAAAACTGGTATCACAAATGCAAGGTTTTGATTCAGTTATATTAATCTGAGTAGATTGATTGTAAAATAGTATAATTATGGAAACTATAACAATACTGGCTGCAATTCCTAAAATTATAAATTTATTTATGGATAATTTTGATGTGGTTTTTCTGTTGTTAAATTTGTCTTTTATAGATGAAAAAGTTTCTTTTTGTGAAAGTATCTCATTATCCGATAATGGAACTCTATTGGTGATAATTTTTCTTTGACTTTTCATTTTGATTATTATTTTAATAAATTAAATATATAAAATACAGATTGTAGCCAATATAGCTGCCGTTTTGAATAGGTTTTCATTTAAAATCAGTTCTCTTAATTCCTTTTTTATCCGATGATATCTAACTCTTAAACTAACTTCTTTTGTTTGTGTAATTTCGGCTATTTCCTGAAAAGATTTTTTGTCAAAATATTTTAAATGAAACAACTCGTAATCTTTTTCATGCAGAGATTCAATAATGGAAATAATTCTGTCATAAGGAATTATGGTTTTTTCGTCTTCTTCAATTTCTTCTTTTACTTCATTAATTCTATCAGTATGAATGAAGTATTTACGTTCTTTTTTTTCTCTTCGATAATGCATATTCACTTCATTTCTGGCAATCACCAGCAGCCAATTGATAAAAGGTAATCCCTTGTAAACATATCGTTGAATATTTTCCATTGCTTTCATAAAAATATCTGAAGTAATTTCCGACGCATCTGTATGATTTTCAATTCGATTATAGACAAACCAAAATACTTTTAAATAATATTTATCATAAAGTTGCTCAAAGTGTGTGATGTTCTTCTGAGCTTTTCTGATAATATCTGCTTCATCAAAATGCTCCTTTTCACTAATTTTAAATAGTTGATTTTCCATTTGTTTTTTATTTAATAATGAAGAAGTTGATTAATGTTACAGTTTTAAACCAAAAAATGTCAATATCTGTTCTAATGAATTCAATTCCTTTTCAATAACTGTTGCTTTGAAAAGCATATTAGATGAAATATTTTCAGTATTAAATATTATATCTTCTGATTTAACCAATGCAATATCACCTCCAAGTAATTCAGCATAAATAACATATCTTGTATCAGGTCTTAAAAATAGTGATGCCTGATTAAAACCTAAACCACCCTGAAAATTCATATAAATCAGATTTTGCAAATCAATAATTATAGCATTATTTACTGATAATATCCTGTTTTCAGTGTCAATCAATTTAAACCTTACATTTGAAATTGAATTGTTGAATACTTGAGTATTTTCCTTAATTCCAATAATTTGAAGTGCTCTGTTTACGATTTGTTGATTTGATGCCGATTGATTTAAAATATTTTTTTCATCTGCAATTATGTTCTCATAATACTCGTACCAATCTTCTTTTTTCATCTTTTTTTCATCTTCAGATAAGTATAAATTACTAAAAATCATCCAGCAACTATCGTTAAAGTTTTTTTTAGCTTTTTTAAAAGCATGATAATCGTTTGCAATTTTATTGTTGAATCGCAATCTTCTCTGATCTATTTTTTTTTCATAACTCAAATACAGTCTATGATAATTTTCCATTGATTTATTAGGCAAATCTATACTTCTCGATTGCAAAGGTTTTGCAACAATATCAAAAAACGAAGTATCATCTTTAAAAGTTATAGTAAATGAATTGTTTATGTCGGAATATGAAATTCTAAAATCATGCCAGCTTCTTTTGCCGTATTTTTTTAGAAAATCTGTTTTTTTAATAGATTTTTCCATAACCCAGATGAGATTTTTTAAAATAGTATATTCAGGGAAATCATTTAAAATTTGATTTCTGCTTTTTTTAGCATATTTATTATCAATTAATTGAAAGCAAAGATTCTTATTATACCTTTTTGATAATGTTTTGATTCGATAGCTGGAAACAAATGTATTGTTACGAACCAAGCGTTTATATAGAAAATTATCAAATCTTTGATCGAATAATAAAGTGTCAATAACAATATTATAAGGATTATTTTGGATAAATGAAGCAAAATAAGTATAGGCACCGGAATATACAATCATATCTTGTTTGCTAACTTTAAAGACACCATGTTTTCGTTTGGATTGTAATTGATTGTCCTTTGTGAATGATGTTGAATCAAATGAAATCAATATATTGGGAATCAAATTTTTCAAATCAGAACTACTTGTTTTTGATTGTTTGTCAATTTTTAAATATTTCAGCTTAATCGGTAATTTCTTATAATCATTTTCAATATTTAATTCAGGATTTTTATTGAGAAAAAGGCTGTCAACTTCTAAAGAATTTAAAAATGGAATTGATTGCAAGTTGTTGTTAGACATGTTTATACGATTAATCTTCTGGGTATTACAAAAGTTATTGAAAAGCTTTTTATTTGATAAAGAATCACAATTGCTGAAACTGATGGTTTTTATATATTTAAATCTTATTTTTATATTTTTTGTTTGAGAAAATTTGATGTTTTCAAAAGAAATTGATTCTAAATTGCTGCTCGAATCAATGATATTCAATAGTTTATTTACGTCATTCCAGTAACAGTTTTTAATTATCAAGCATTTTTCGATTCTAATGCGAAAATTGGTTTTTGAAAATTCATTTTCACTAATTCCATCAATTATAAGTTTATTTGTAATTACTTTTTTTCGTAATGTTTGATTATTAATATTTATATAGTTACTTATATTTTTGGCATTCAAATATAAATTTTCGACAAAATTGCTGTTACCTGATTTAAAAGAGGCAGGATTTTTATTTGAAAGCCTTTGTCCATAAGAAAATATATTGAAAAATAATAATAAGATTAGAAAGAAAATCAATTTATAGAAATTCATATCTTTGATATTTAGTGAGTAAGCTAAAGTAATAACAAAAACAATCTTTTATAAAACTAATTAAATAATTCAGAAAATTGAAATTGTTACAAAATATAATAGTTTTTTGAAAATATATATTTTTTAATTTAATAACGATTTTTATTAAAAAGTATTTCAAATTTTATTAAAATGCACTGTTTCTGTTGAAAATTAATTTTTTTAAATACTTCAATAGGCAATGTTTTTATAAAATTTTATAAAAACATTGTATATCATTAAAAAATAGACCTATATATTTTTTTATGTTATGAAAGGAATACTGTTATTAATTATTTTTAATATTGATTTCTGCAAAATTTCTGTTAATTATTGCTTTTTATCAATGTTTATTTTTTTATATTAATATTTTTTTATCTTTGCAATAATAAATTTCTATTTACGAATTTGAATTAATAGAAGGCATGAGTGAACAAGAGGAAAAACCTAAAAAGAAATCAAGAAGAGAGTTCTTACAAGAGCTTGGAATTGTAGGTTTTGGAACTGTTTTAGCTGGTTCTGCAATTTTTGCAGGAGTCCAATATGACAATAAAAAAACAAAGGAACAAAGAATAAAAGTTCTTACTGCTGAAAATGAGCTCCTTGAAATCGATAAAAATAGTGCAACCAAAGTTAATAAGTATAAATCCAATGATTTAACTTTTCTTCAAAAACGGGCACGTGAAGGAATACATGGGAAACGTTGGGTTATGGTAGTAGATCTTTCCAAATGCAAAAATGCCCGTAAATGTATGACTGCATGCCAGAGTGCCCATCGTTTACGACCAGAACAACATCATATCAATGTTTTAAAAATGCAGGAATCTGTTAATACACCTCCATTTTACATGGCAAAACCATGCCAGCATTGCGATAATCCACCTTGTGTGGCAGTTTGTCCGGTTGATGCTACCTATAAACGTCCTGATGGTATTGTTTTAATAGATAACGACCGATGTATTGGTTGTCGTTTTTGCATTGCCGCTTGTCCTTATAGTGCAAGGGTTTTTAATTGGACAGAACCACTTCATGCAGAAGAAGACAAAGATTTGGTTTATGATGCTGAGTTAAATGTACCCCAGAAAAAAGGAACTGTGAGTAAATGCTGTTTTAGTGCAGATATGTTACGTGAAAAGAAAATGCCTTATTGTGTTTCGGCTTGTCCAAATGGAGTTTATTATTTTGGTGATGAAAATGAAGATGCTGTAACCAATGGCACAACTAAAGAAACAGTAAGGTTTAAAAAACTTTTGGAAGATAATGCAGGTTATAGATTAATGCCCGAATTAGGAACAGAACCAAGAGTTTATTATCTGCCTGCAAAAAACAGAACATCACCTTTCGATAATAAGGATAAGCCAGAGGCAGAAGAGCATTTAGGGAATAATCATGCATAATTTATTATTTATATGATAGATCAATTAAAACAAAATAAAATTACATCCGATTTATTAAGCCATATCAGGCTTAATTATAGTTTTAAACTATGGATGGGTTTCCTATTAACTTTATTTGTTATATGTATTTATGCATATATAACACAATTAGAAAATGGATTAGCAGTTACAGGATTGGGTGATTATGTTTCGTGGGGAATGTACATTTCCAATTTTGTATTTTTTGTTGCAACCAGTTTAATAGGAATGCTTATAAGTTCTGTACTTATACTTTCTGGTGCAAAATGGGCAGCTCCATTAGCCAGAATTGCCGAAATTATTGCACTTGCTTTTGCAGCAGTTGCCGGTTTAGTTATTGTTTCCGACATGGGACGCCCAGAAAGACTTATTTATGTTTTTCTTTATGGTCGAATTCAATCTCCAATTTTGTGGGACGTTACTGTTGTTACAGTTTATGTTTTGATAAGTACTTTATTGCTTTATTTACCATTAATTCCTGATATGAAAATTTGTTATGACAAATTAGACAAAACACCTAAATATCTTCGGAATATTTACAAAATTTTATCACTTAACTGGGTTGGATCCATTGAACAACAAAATATTATTAAAAAATCTATTTTTATTTTATCCATCTTAATTATACCAGTTGCCTTAGCAATACATACCGTAACATCTTGGTTATTTGCCAGTACATCAAGAGTAGGTTGGGATAGTAGCATTTTTGGTCCTTATTTTGTAACAGGTGCTTTTGTGTCTGGTTCTGCTGCTGTAATTATCGCTATGTTTGTTTATAGGAATAGCTATAATCTTAAAGATTATATCACTGATCTTCATTTTGATAAAATGGGTAAACTGTTAGTCCTTGTTTCCTTGGTATATCTTTATTTTAATTTAAATGAATATATGGTACCCGGATATAAGATGAAAAAGTTTGATGCGATGCATTTAAATGATTTATTTTCAGGTAGTCATGCTTTTTTGTTTTGGTCTGTTCAACTATTCGGTTTAGTAATACCAATGATTTTATTATTATTTAAAAAAATGAGAAAACCTACTCCAATGCTAATAATTGCATTGTTTGTGATTTTTGGAGCTTGGTTCAAAAGATATATTATCGTAATTCCAACTATGGAGCATCCTTTTTTACCAATTCAAAATGTTCCTTTCAGCTTTAAGGTTTATTCTCCAACCTTAACAGAGTCTTTAATTACCCTTGCACCCATAGTATTAGTACTTATAATAATTACTGTTTTATCGAAGTTGTTGCCAATTATTCCTGTTCAGGAAACAATTGATCATTATGAAGAAACCAAATAAACCATTTATTATGCGAAAAAAAAATATCAATATAAGAATCATAATTGCATTTATATTTACTTTATTATCGTTCAATCAAATAAATGCTCAACGTTGGGATATTCCTGAAGATAAAAAAGCAAAAAACAGTTTTATAAAGTTTGATAATGCTACTGCAAAAGAAGGCGAAGAAATTTTTATAAAAAATTGTCAATCCTGTCACGGCAATATTGGAAAAGGGAATATGCTTAAAACATTAAATCCAATTCCTCCGGATTTAGCCTCTGCACTAACTCAGGAGCTAACTGATGGAGAATTGATATATATTCTTAATGTAGGTAGAAATGCGATGCCTAATTTTAAAAATACATTGTCAGAAGAAGAACGTTGGAAAGTAATCTCATATATAAGAAGCTATAACAAAAAATATGTTCAGGTTTTGTCAAAAACAGATCCATCAAAGAGCAAATTAGTTAAAGTTGATTTTAATTTTAATGCTTCAACAAATAAGATAAATGTATCAGTAAAAGCTAATGAAACTTCTGGTGTTGTTGTTTTAAAAGATGCCGAAATTATGTTGTTCGTTAATAGATATTTTGGCAAATTACAAATTGATAAAACAATTAGAACAGATAAAGATGGGAATGCTATTTTTAGTTTTCCTAAAGATTTGCCTGGTGATAAGCTTGGTAATGTGGAGATTGTGATAAAAGTAAATGATGAGATTTATGGAGAAATAGAATCTTCAAAAAAATTGCAAATAGGAATACCAACAGAAAAGCCAAGTTTAAGTGAAAAAAGAGCAATTTGGAACGTACTGAAATTAGCACCATGGTGGATAATTATTACTTATACTTCAATTTTATTAATTGTAGGTTTCTTTTTGTTATTAATTATAAAAAATTTGCTAGAAATAAAGAAATTAGGTGATTCTAAGTAATTTATTAAAAAAATACATCTCATGAAAAAAAATATTTTTATTTTATTTATTTTATTACAGATTATAACCTTTAAGTCCTATTCGCAAACTGATCAATATCCAGAAGTGGGTGTTATTGAGCATCTTGATGAGACAATTCCAATGGAATTAAAATTTGTAAACGAAAATAATGAATCTGTTACTCTAAGCCAGCTTATCAATAAGCCAACCATTTTATCTTTTGTATATTTTGATTGTCCAGGTTTATGCAGTCCTTTGCTTGAAGGTGTTGGTGATGTTATTAAAAAATCTGATTTGTTATTAGGAAAAGATTATCAGGTTATAACAATCAGTTTTAATTTCAGGGATACACCTGAAAAAGCAAAAGAAAAGAAAAATAGATTTGTTGAGAAATATACAAAGGGAAAAGGTGATGGCTGGATATTTTTAACAACCGATAGTTTAACCATTTTTAAAATTACTGATGCTGTTGGTTTTAAAACTAAGGCGGTAGGATTGGATTTTCTCCATCCTTCAGCAATTATTGCTGTTAGTCCAAAAGGTAAAATAACAAGATATCTTTATGGAATAACATATCTACCAATAGATTTTAAAATGTCAATTATTGAAGCTAATAAGGGACAGTCGAGACCGACAATTCAGAAGATAATGGAAATTTGTTATAGTTATGATCCGGATAATAAGCATTTTACGTTGGATATTTTAAAGATAACAGCATCAATCATAATTTTCTTATTACTATTATTAGTAATTATACTTTTTATAAAACGAAAATTTAAAAATAAGTAAAATAATGAATAACGGAAGTTTTAATAGCGAACATATCAGTTATCTGGAGCATCAGGGAAAATATAAGGGTATATTTTCCTGGATTTTCGCTACAGATCACAAAAGAATTGCATTGCTTTATATGTATGCAATTGCTGCATTTTTCCTTGTTGGAGCAACTTTAGGTTTACTCATGCGGTTTGAGTTAATTGCACCTGGTGAAACAATAATGAAGGCACAAACTTATAATGGAGTTTTTACAGTACATGGTGTTATTATGATATTTATGGTAGTTATACCAGGCCTTTCTGCTGTTTTCGGAAATTTTTTCTTGCCTATTTTAATTGGTGCAAAAGATGTTGCTTTCCCTAAGTTAAATAATTTTTCATGGTGGATTTTCATGTTTGGTAGCGTTTTAGCGGTTGCTTCTCAGTTTTTAAGAAGTGGTCCACCTGATACAGGTTGGACATTTTATGCTCCATATAGTACAACTACAGGTACAAGTGTTATTATTGCAACAACGGCAGCTTTTATTCTCGGGTTTTCTTCTATATTAACAGGATTAAACTTTATTGTAACAGTACATCAGATGAGAGCTCAGGGTATGAAATTTTTTAATATGCCATTGTTCCCATGGTCAATTTATGCTACAGCATGGATTCAGCTTTTAGCCACACCAATCGTTGGTATTACGCTTGCAATGCTTATTGCCGAACGATTGTTCGGGATAGGTTTCTTTAATCCCGATTTAGGTGGAGATCCTGTTCTGTTTCAGCATTTATTCTGGATTTATTCACATCCGGCAGTTTATATTATGATTTTGCCTGCAATGGGAGTTATTACAGAGATTATTCCTACTTTTTGCCAAAGAAGGGTTTATGGTTATAAGGCAATAGCTTTATCAAGTTTAGCTATAGCTGGTGTTGGATTTTTGGTTTGGGGTCATCACATGTACACCTCAGGAATGAGTGACCAAGCAAGATGGTTTTTCTCATTACTTACATTTATAGTAGCTGTTCCAAGTGCTATAAAGGTTTTTAACTGGATTTCAACCATGTATAAAGGTTCTATTGATATGAAACCTCCTTTTATTTTTGCTTTAGCATTTATTTTTCTTTTTATGATAGGTGGATTAACCGGATTGATTTTGGGTTCTGTAGCAACAAATATTCAGGTTCATGACACCGCTTTTATCGTTGCTCATTTTCATTATATTATCTTTGGGGGTATGGGTTTTGCTTTTTTTGCAGCTATCCATTATTGGTTTCCTAAAATGTATGGGAAAATGTATAATAATAAGCGTGCTAATTTTTCAGCAATTACTTTATTCATAGGATTTAACCTCTTATACTTCCCTCAATTTATAATTGGAATTCAGGGAATGCCAAGACGATATTTTGATTATTTCCCTCAATTTCAATGGGCTCAGATAATATCTACTGTTGGAGGTTTTATTCTGGTTTTTGGAGTAATTTTTATGCTTTATAATCTTGTTATGGGAGTAAGAAAAGGGAAAATTGCAGATGCAAATCCATGGCATGGTTCTACTTTGGAATGGCAGATTCCTTCTCCTCCTTCATTAGAAAATTTTGATGAAGCTCCTATAATAAATAAAGATCCTTATGATTACAAATAATAACTAACAATTATGAGTGAAAACAAAATACATACAGAAGAACACAGAGACGATGAAGCTTCCAAATTAGGAATGTGGCTCTTTATTTTTACCGAATTGCTATTATTTGGTGGTTTATTTCTGGTTTATTCAATATTCAGAGCTCAATATCCGGCCAATTTTCACGAAAGTAGCCTGGAGTTAAGCGTTACTATCGGAGTAATTAATACTATAGTTCTGCTTTTTAGTAGTATGACTATTGCAATGGCTCTTACTGCAATTCAGAAAAGCAATAAAAAACTTGCCTTAATAATGATTGGTATTACATTATTTATGGCTTTTATCTATTTAATGGAACTTCTGGAAAGAGGTCATCACTTATATTTTAGTCTTTACTTCTTTATGACCGGATTACACGCATTTCATATTATTGTTGGTATGATTTTACTTATCGTTACTTTTGTTAAAGTAAAAAATGAAAGTATTCATAGTACAAAGTATGTTCTTTTAGAAAACGGAGCTCTTTATTGGCATTTAGTTGACTTAATCTGGATTTTCCTTTTCCCGTTAATGTATTTAATTTCATGATATTAAAATTATAAAAATGGCTAACAACAGTTCACATATTACAGAATATAAAGTATTGGCAAAGGTTCTGATTGCTTTAATGTTTTTAACGTTCATTACTATTGAAGTTACTTCAATCCATTTAGCTGCTTTTACGGTTACAATTGCTTTGTTAATTGCCGGAGTAAAAAGCTTTTTGGTATTATCCTATTTTATGCATTTAAAGTACGAAAGTTTGTTACTTAAAATACTGGTGAGTATGGTTTTTGTACTTTTTATTATAATAGTCCTTATTACATTTATTGATTATTCATTTAGATAAAATCTTATTTATATGTTTACTAACGCATCAAATTTTGTTCACGGAGTTGATAAAGCATTTGTTTTTATTATAGGAATATCTGTTTTCTTTCTGGTTTTATTAACAACCATTATGATTGTATTTGTAATTAAATATAATCGGAAAAAGAATCCTAAGGCTGTTCAGGTAAAAGACAGCTCTCTGTTGGAAATCACTTGGACAACCATACCTTTGATTCTGGTATTGTTAATGTTTTATTATGGATGGCAAGGTTTTTTGCCTATGCGTCAGGTTCCTGATGATGCAATGAAGATAAAAGCAATCGGACAGATGTGGAAATGGACTTTTGAATATCCAGGAAATAAACAATCAGATACTTTACTATTGCCTATTAATAAGGCTGTTAAAGTTGATTTGGTTTCAAAGGATGTTTTACATGGATTTTCAATACCTGGTTTTAGAGTAAAGGAAGATGCTGTTCCGGGAAAAAATAACTATACCTGGTTTATTCCGAGCAAACTCGGTGATTATGATTTGTATTGCACCGTTTATTGTGGATTAAGTCATTCTTATATGTATGCATTAGTTAGGGTTGTTCCCGAAATTGAATATAATAAATGGGTGGCTGGTTTACCTGTCAAAAAGAATGAAGATAATAATGAGGGTTATAAAATTCTGGAAAAAACCGGTTGTTTTGCATGTCATACCATTAATGGAAATAAATCAGTTGGTCCTAGTTTTAAGGGTCTCTTTGGCTCTAGTCATGAAGTGATTAGTAATGGAAAAAGTCGAAAAATTACAGCAGATGAATTATATATTGAATCTTCAATTTTAGATCCAGATAAAGATATTGTAGTTGGTTTTCCTCAAGGTGTTATGAAATCCTATAAAGGCATTATTAAAGAAAAGGATTTTCCAAAGATTAATGCTTATCTGAAAACATTAAAAGCTGAATAAACTGAAATCGTTTTCAATAAAAACAATTCCTGCATTAATAAAATTCAAGGTGTCCTTGGCTGTTTCATTTACAGCCATAACTGGATATCTTGTTTATACCGGAAGTTTTGATTCCGGTATAATTCATTTGTTTGCAGGCGTTTTTATTCTTGCTGGAGGTGCAAGTGCATTAAATGAATATCAGGAAAGAAAGTATGATGCTAAAATGACCAGAACTATGCAAAGACCATTACCTAAAGGTCTTATATCTCCCAAACTTGCATTGTTTGTGTCTTTTGTGTTTATAATTACAGGATTACTAATGCTTTATTTCAGATTTGGAAGTATTGTTTCTTTTTTGGGTTTATTTAATGTAATTTGGTATAATCTATTATATACCAATCTCAAACGAATTACTTCTTTTGCTGTGATTCCAGGCTCATTAACGGGTGCTGTACCTGTTTTTATCGGGTGGGCAGCTGCTGGTGGAAACCTATTAGAATCGAAAATTATTTTTATAGCATTTTTTTTATTTATTTGGCAAATCCCTCATTTTTGGTTGTTAATGCTTAAGTATGGAAAAGAATATGAAAATGCAGGTTTCCCAACTATAAATCAGATTTTTGGGCTGCATCATTTAAAAAGAATAATTCTATCATGGGTTATAGCTACTTCGCTTTCTTCATTGATGATACCACTTTTTGATATTAACATTTCAATTCGCTTTTTCTTAGTAATTTTTTTATTGAATATTTTATTTGTTGGATTTTTTATTTATTTATCTTTTGGAAAAGTAAAAGAAATCAGTATTAAAAAATCATTTATAAGTATCAATATTTTTATGTTTATATTTATGTCTTTATTAACCTTATATCATCTCTTTTCAAAATAACAGATTAAAAAAAAGCGTAAATGAAATTATATCAAATACGCTTTTGTTGTTTTATTTATAGAATAAATTAATACCTTTCTATGCTAAGTTTTGAAACCGCAGCATCAATATTTATATATATTTTATTTGCAGCTTTATCAAAATCTGCAGTACGGTAAACATCATTTATTTTAGTGAAATTTTCAAAATGCAAACTTGATAAAACATTATCACCTGTAAATTCACAGGCAGATTCTTTAGGAATACTAATTTTTATTGAAGATGCACCAGCCTCTATATCAATATTTAATAAAGGAAGCTTGTTCCCTACTTTTAATTTTATGTCTGATGCTCCACCTTCAAACTTTATCTTATCAATTTTAAATTCTGTTAAATCAAAATCAACATCTGAAGCTCCGGCTTCAAATTTTAAAGTCCATATTGGATTGGAATTTAGTAAAATACGGGTGTCATTACCTTTGTCTTTATTATTAATCCTTATAACATTTGTTTCTAATCCTATTTTCACAACTTTGTTGCTATCTTCATTAGAAACCAGCATTTTGTAATCTCCAATATTTCCTTTGCTTTCAAAATCAATAAGTTTTTCCGTTTTACCCATTATTTTAAAATTTCCGGCTACTGCATCCATTTTTAAGGTTGCATGCGTAATTGTTGAATCATAAGATTCTGAAATGTTTTGCTCCGTCCATTTTTCTTTATCCGTCTTATTAATATGCCAACCAAAGTATATATCAGATTTATAATAATTTACAAGCCATAATCCAATTACCAAAGAAACTAACATTAAAATAAATTTAATATACTCTTTGACAGGAATTAGGGAAATACCCCAAAATATTAATAATAATGGCCATAATTGAAAAAGCATCACCCAATTAAAATTTATTACATCCATGTTTTTAAGTATGAACATAACTCCAATAGTGATAAGCACTATTCCCCAAAATATGTTTTTGAATTTCATGGTTTTGTATTATTTTTGATTATCAGTGTTTTTCTTTGAAAAATTACGCATTAAAATGGTTATACCTATTACAATTAAAATAATTGGCCATAAATCACCAAAATTAATTTGTGGTACAAATCTATCTATCAGGAATAATATACCTAAAGTAATCAATATTAAACCTCCGGTTAAATTACCATGATAGTTTCTTTTTTCTTTTTTTTGATCAAAATTATTTTCCATATTATATGAATTATTTATTTCGGAATCAATTGATTCACTGTTTTTATTTTCGTTTGATGTGCTATTGATATTGACAGGTTTTTCGGGAATTACTATCCAGAGTATAATATAGATAATTACGCCACCTCCACCAAATAATGCTGCCAGCACAAATGCAACTCTTACTAATACCGGATCGATTGTAAAGTGTTCGGCCAAACCACCTGCAACTCCACCTATCGTCCTGATTGTATTACTTCTGTATAATTTTTTTTCTTCAGTCATGATTAAAATAGTTAAAAATTACGAGGTGCTTCGGGCATCATTATCCATAAAATAATATAAACTATAAATCCTGCTCCGAAAATTGCAGTTAAAACAAAAATAACTCTTGCTAAAACAGGATCTATTGTAAAATATTCACCAATACCGCCACAAACTCCTCCTATTACTCGGTTTGTATTACTTCTTAAAAGTCTTTTAGGTTCCATTTTTTTATTTTTATTTGATATGACGTAAGAATATATACTTAGGTTACAAAAGTAATATTATTTTGAGCAAAAAGTGAAAAAAAGTAAATAGTAAAAAATCATTTATAAAATTATAATATAAATAACCAATCATTATTGAAACTTATTTTTGATTACGCATATTAGATTAAATTCCAATTTTTTAAATTGATTCTTCAACCCAAAACTTTCCGTTAAAAACTCTTAATGATCTGAATCCTATTTTTTTAAGTATTGAGTTTGTTTCATTTAATAAAAGAGGGAGTTCTTCTGGTTTATGTGCATCCGAACTAACTGTAATTGGGATGTTCAATTGTAGAATTTGTTTTAATACGTCTATTCCTGGAAATAATTCATCAGAACGTTTTTTGTATAAACCTCTGGTGTTTACTTCTATTATAGTTTCTTTTTCTTTAATGATTATTAATGTTTCGGAAATTAATTGCTGATACCATTTTTCATTCTGCAAAAAATATCGGTTTCGATTATTCATTTTTATTTTGTCGAAATGTCCTATTATATCTGGATTTTGGTAAAGAAGCATTTCAT
The DNA here is from genome assembly GCA_964646395.1 of uncultured Bacteroides sp. Taxonomy (GTDB): domain Bacteria; phylum Bacteroidota; class Bacteroidia; order Bacteroidales; family JACABE01; genus JACABE01. The sequence goes on along the minus strand of CAZYEM010000034.1, from coordinate 7,084 downwards.
TAGTTTGATGATAAAAAGCTGTAACTCCTTTTTTTATATTATTATCAAAAGCTTTTTGCAAACCATCATCATAATCTTCAATTTTAGAACCATCAATAAACCAGAGCTTTTTTTGTTCAATATTGCTGACCAGATGAATCGAACCAATTGTATAATCAAGATCACATTGTTTTTTTAATTCGTTAAAATTTTTGGTTAATCCTGGTATAAAATCAATTTCTAATGCTAAATAGATGGTAATAAATTCTTTGTATTTATCTTTTAATCTTAATATTTCATTACAATAACTGTTAAGTTCTTCTTCTTTTATTGCGAACCCATTTTTAAAAGGAACCGGAGCATGACCTGAAAATCCAAGCTTTAAAAAACCTAAATCAATTGCTTTTTTAACATAAGCTTCTGGTTCAGAATTACCATCACAATAATTTGTATGTGTATGAAAATTGAATAATTGCATAATTTTATCTGTATTTTTAAAATGATTACTTATTTAAAACTCATCTTCATTTCCTTCAACAATTTTATACAATTTATCTTGCCGCCGAACAATATTATTAACCATAATAGAGCACATTTCTCCTTTAACTGCCTTGTCAACAGGTTTTAGATCAACACGTATTTCATTGATAACATCTTCATAAACACCTGTTGTAGGTCCAATGATATGAATTTCATCATTTAAATTTAATGAATGTGTTTCAATTTTAATTTCAGCTACGTTTAAATTAGCAAAAAAATTAGTTATTTTACCAATATAAACTTTCTTTTTAGTTGCTTGAGATCCATATTTTTCTGTCCATTCTCCCATTTTCTTTCCTAAATAGTAACCATCCCAGAATCCCCGATTATAAACCGATTTCAGCATTATATTCCATTTTTGCTTATTTTCTTCATTATAATTGCCTTCAAAATAGGCATCAGCAGCTTCGCGATAACATCTGGTAACCGTTTTTACATATTCAGGTGAACGACCTCTGCCTTCAATTTTTAATACTCTTACACCTGCTTTCAAGATTAGATCGAGAAAGTCAATAGTTTTTAGATCTTTTGGCGACATAATGTATTCATTGTCAATTTCCAGTTCAGTTCCTCCATCTTTATCCGAAACATGATACGGACGGCGGCATAATTGAAGGCATGCTCCTCGATTTGCTGAAGAATTGAGATTGTCTAAACTTAAATAGCATTTACCGGAAACTGCCATACATAAAGCGCCATGTGCAAAGATTTCAATTTTAATTAAATCGCCATTTGGACCTTTTATTTGTTCTTTCTCAATAGTTTTGATAATTTCTGCAACTTGTTTTAAACTTAGCTCACGTGCAGTTACCATAACATCAGCAAAAAGCGAATAAAATCTAACAGCCTCAATATTTGTAATATTACATTGTGTGGAAATATGAATTTCCATTCCAATGCTTCTCGCATAACTGATTACAGAAATATCAGATGCAATAATTGCTGTTATTCCATGCTTTTTAGCAGCCTCAACAATTTCTTTCATTTCAGTCATTTCATTATCATAAATAATAGTATTTACAGTAAGATAAGACTTTACTTTATTTTCTTTACAAATATTGCAAATTTCAATTAAATCGGCAATTGAGAAATTATTTGAAGACTTTGCTCTCATGTTTAGTTGTCCAACACCAAAATAAACTGAGTTGGCACCGCCTTGAATTGCAGCTCTTAATGCTTCGTAAGAACCTACTGGCGACATGATTTCTATGTCGTTTTTTGTCATAATAATATTTTTTGCAAAAATAAGAAATTTATAATGAATACCTTTTCGTTAGAAAAAGTTTAGCAAGAGGTTGTAATATAGATAGGTTAACTATTGCTGGGTTATATTGTTATTTACATGCTTATCCAAAAGATGCATTAATAATTGCTTTGAAATAGGTTTTGTGAGATAATCATTGCATCCTGCAGCCATAACCTGTTCCCGCTCAGTGTTAAAAGCATAAGCGGTTTGTGCAATTATTGGCAAATCCGGTCGAAATACCTTTATCTGTTTAGTTGCTTCTATTCCATTCATAACAGGCATTTTTATATCCATCAGAATACAACTTATATTATTCTGATTTCTCGATATTTCAACTGCTTCTAATCCATTGATTGCTCTAATTACATCAAGTTGAGCCTTGTTTAGTATCATTTCCAATAAAGCATAACTGGTATCGTCGTCTTCAGCTATTAAAATTGTATTGTTATTCAATTTTGGCATAGGAATTTTCTTTTCATTTTCCATTATATTTCTGTTGCTTATTTTAATTGGAAGTTTTAAGTGAAAAATAGTTTCTTTATCAATTTCAGATTCAAACCAGATTCTTCCTTTTAATACATTTGCAAGTCCTTGGCATATTGATAATCCTAATCCTGCACCTTCAAATCCTCTTGACATTGATGTATCTGCCTGAAAGAATCGTTCAAATATTTTTTCTCCTATTTCTTTTGGAATACCTGATCCAGTATCTTTTATGTAAAATTCAATTTCATTTTCTGTAAGGGAATATCCAATTTCAACAAATCCTTTTTTTGTAAACTTCAAACTGTTGTTTATGAGATTGGTTAATATTTGGTGGATTTTTAAGCTATCGGATATAATATAATTTTCAACCGCGCTTTCATTTCTAATTTTTCTTAATTCAATTTTCTTAATTTCTGCAGTTATAATAAATTGGTTTACAATATCATCCAGTAATTTGTCAATAGAAAATCCTTTTTCAATTATAGTTATATTTCCCGATTCAATCTTAGAAATATCTATGATATTATTTATAAGTTCAAATAACCGATTTCCACTATTTTGAATTAAATTGGCATATTTTTTTACTTCATCAGCTGTTAATTCATCATCAGTGAGCAAACTTGCAAAACCCAGAATTCCATTTAAAGGAGTTCTTATTTCATGTGACATATTTTGAAGAAAAGCAGTTTTTAACCTATCACTTTCTTCTGCTCTTTCTTTTGCTGTAATCAGTTGTTCTTCGGTTTTTTTTCGTTCAATAAAAATGCTTAATTCGTGAGCTATAATTTCTAAATTTCTAATACTTTCATTATTATATGCTTTTGGATTGTTATAACTCTGAACAACAATTGCTCCAATTACTTTTTCATCTATTTGCATCGGAACACCTAACCAGCTTTCAGCTCTTGAGCCTATCAGATTAATCCTCGCTTCAAAAGCTAATTTTGCAATATCCGATTTGCTTAATAAATATGATTTCTTATTTTTTACAACCAATCCAGTTAAGGATTTTTCTGCTGACCATTCATCTATAATTCCTTCATCATGTTCATCTATTTCATAAGGTGTTGATAACATATCTGTTTTTTCATCATAAAGAGCAATAATAAAATTAGTTGTATCAATAAGTTTTGAAAGTTCGTTTCGTACAGTATTATATAATTCATGAATATCTATTGCTGTAACCATTGCATTTGCAATATTATACTGAACTTTATTGGCAATTTCGTTTTTCTTCCTTTCTGAAATATCCCTTAAGGTTCCTACAATATAAATAGGTTTATTGTTTATATCTGAAGTTAGATAAAAGTTACCATTTATCCATTTAACCTCCTTATTCTTACATATCATTCTGAACTCATGTTCAATAAATTTTTCACCTCTTTTTAATACATTTATCAAATCATTTTTTATATCTGTTAAGTCAATAAGATCTTCAGAATGAAATAATTTTGTTTGAATTTCATGTTTCATATCAAATATGTCATCAATTGTATAGCCTAAAATCGGATAAACAGATGGGCTAAAATAATCAATAGAATAATCGTTGATATGTAGTCTGAAATGTATATCATTGGTTGTTTCTATAATTTCCCTGAATTTATACTCACTATCCTGTAATGCTAATTCTATATTCTCTCTTGCTTGCATTTCTGATTTTAACTCATTTAACAAGTTGAGGGTTTTTTTATTAGATTCCCTTAGTTCTTTTGTCTTTTCTTCAACAAGAATTGCAAGTCGTTCTTTTTCAGTTTCTTTATCATTGTTTGCTGCTTTTATTTTAAGCATGGCATTAATCTGAGCAATTAATTCGGGTTCATCAATAGGTTTGGTAAGAAAACCTTCAGCTCCAACTTCTAATGCTTTTATTCTAATGGATTTATCACCTCTAACGGCCGTAAGAAAAACAATAGGAATGTTTTTTAGCGTATTATTGGATTTCATTCTTCTACATACTTCAAAACCATCTATTTCTGGCATAATGAT
>CAZYEM010000034.1:0-2747 GCA_964646395.1 uncultured Bacteroides sp. | reverse complement strand
GCTTGCTCTACACCTTCAAATCCATTCATTGCTTCCAAAATATCAAATTCACCATTTATAAGTGCTTTGGTTGTAATCATATTGTCGTGATTATCTTCAACGATAAGTACAAGAGGTTTGCCTTCTATCTTTTGAGGTTTAAAGACTTGTTTTTTTTGTTTATCAATTGTTGAAGTCAACATTTTTGTTACAGCATTTAATAACTCATTTTTATTAACATCGCCTTTCTGAATTAATTGTATTATATTATTGGTTTTGAAGAAGTCATAGTCCTTTTTCTCAATATGTTTGGCAGTTAGAATTATGATAGGTAACATTTTAGTTTGTTCATTTTCTCTTAATAATCTAATTACTTCAAAACCATCTATCTCAGGCATCATAAGATCAAGAATCATGGCATCGGGGAGTTTGGAGTTAACTAAATTTATTGCTTCACTTCCATTTCTTGCTACAAGCATGTTATAACCCTCAGCTTCCAGCATATATCTTAATTGAATAATTGCAGGTTCGCTATCTTCTACCAATAAAATCGTTTTTTCGGTTGGATTATCTACTTTCTCTGTCTTTAAATTAGCTGAATTCGACATTAATGACGTATAATCATTTGAATCAGATTGAGATAAAAATTTTGTTTTTAGAGGAATAATCAAAGTAAACTCCGATCCTTTTCCCAATTCACTTTTCACTTCAATTTTGCCTTCCAATAAATTGGCATATTTTTTAGCAATTGCCAAACCAAGACCAGTTCCGCCGTATTTGCGTGAAGTACTGCCATCTGCTTGCCGGAATTCATCAAAAATATGCTTGATTTGATATTCAGTAATTCCTATTCCAGTGTCAGTAATTCCAATTTTTACATGTTCTTTCGTATGCTTTAAAGTAATTTCAACTTTTCCGGTTTCTGTAAATTTTACAGCGTTCCCAATCAGATTCTGGAGAATATGTCTGCATTTATTAAAATCTGTTTCTACATTTGGATAATTATTGCTCTCATTAAGAATTAATTGTATGTTTTTAAGGTGAGCTTGAGGTTCAATTGTTGTAATAATTTCATCGAGAAGCTCTTTTAAATTAAACTTATTTATTTCAATATCTTCTTTTCCTGCTTCAATCCTTGATAAGTCAAGTATATCATTGATTAAATAAAGCAAATGCTTACCGTTTCGTTCAATAACTTCGATATAGCTATATTCTTGCTCGTTTATTTGATCTTTCAACCTTCTGTTTAGTACACCCGACAATGCAATTACTGAATTTAGTGGAGTTCGGAGTTCATGACTCATATTTGACAAAAAGTTAGTTTTCAGTTTATTCGCTTCATCCAATTGTTTTTTTTGTAATTCAAGTTCAATATTTTGTTCGGTAAGTTCGCTGGTTTGCGAGCTAAGTTCATTCTTCTGTGATTCGAGTTCACTGTTTTGTTTTTCGAGTTTTTCCGAAAATTTCATAATCGTACGTGTAGCTAATATGCTAATAATACGGGCACTAATAACACCTTGCAGTTCGGTAATTAATTTTAAAGATAATTCGCTTAAAGCAGAAGTGGTTGCAATTGAAAGTATGGCTACTGTTTCGTCATTTGATAAAACTGGGATTGTAAGTATTTCATTAGGTTTTATATAGCCTGAAACAGCAATAAAGTTAAAACCTGAATTTTCGGAAACATTTTTGATAATTTCTATTTTTTGTGAAACCAATGATTTTCCAAATTCTCCTTCCGGAAATTTAGCTGAGAATGTTTTTATTGCATTGTTTTCCAAGCCTATTGATTCAAAAAGTTCAAAATAGGTCTTATCCTCATTTAGCATATAAATTGCAGCGATCTGAGAATCTGTATGATTCAATAATGAAGAAAGCAAAACTTTACAAAACTTGTGTGGCTCATCTTCGTTTAGCAATTCTTTAGTTATAAAGTTTGTTTTTTCGTTTAAAATAATTTGATTTTCAATTATTTCTGCTAAATTGTTAAATGAGTTTGATAGGTTTCCAAATTCATTTTGGGATTTATATTGACTACGGGAATTTATTTTCCCTTTGCTGAAATTTAACGTTGCTTTTTCAATTTCTGATAAGGGTTTGCGAATATTTTTCAACAAAAAGTAAATAATAAATGAAGTGAGTAGTAAGATTATCACTACAAACATTACAAGCTGACGACTCAATGTCTTATGAAGTAAAATGGTATTTTGATATAAATTTTCAGCTTTTTTAAATGAAAAATTATCAATTATCTTAATATGCATTAAAATATCATCAACTTGCTTACCTCCCGCTCCAGATCGTTGAGTTCGTGAAATAGCTTCTTCAATTTTGCCATTTTTAAAAAGTCGGATGGTTTCTTCTCTGATAGTATTCCATTTCACAAAATTATTAAAAGTACTATCAACATCATTTTTTGGACCTAAATAACGTTCATATAATATGTCGAATTGTTTAATAGCATCGGTTTTATAAATTTCAATCTCCTGAATTATAGAGGATAATTCCTTTTCATTTTGTGAAAAGCCTAAGTCTTTCATTCCCCGATGTATCAAAAGGATGTCTGTTTTCAATTCACCAAGAGCACGACGTACCTGTAAAGGATTGTTATATATTAATGTTGTTTCATTTGCCATTTTATCTGTTTGTTCCCAAGCTATGTAGCTTAGGATTAATATAAATAGCACTATAATTCCAAATCCAAGTTTTAGTGTTGTTCCTATTTTTAAATCTTTAATTTTCATAAATCTGATGTATTCAATATTTAT
>CAZYEM010000033.1:0-23156 GCA_964646395.1 uncultured Bacteroides sp. | reverse complement strand
AAGCAGAGTTTAGTAATAGCCAAAACTCCAATATTCAAAAATGGAGTGCTTATATTTCTGGTAGTGCCAACCGTCAGGAATTTTTGGAATGTGCTTTTGAATGGGTAAGTAAAGGAAATATTGGCGATTATATGAGCCGTCATCGTTTTGACAATAATATTACCGAATTAAAGAATTATTTCAACACTGTAATCGATTGGGTTTCCAATGTCTTTACAGATGTTGAGAGTGAAATGCGTGGTCTTGAATGGGGACGTTTATATGAAGAATATCATAATAAACCCTATAATCCCAAAACAGTATCAGAAGAAGTAAAAAAACTTTATGGCGATCCTTATGTAAAAAATCGCAAAGGAATATATGAATACATTCTTGGTGGTTCAACTGACACAAAGTTGCTTGATGTAAGAGTATTTGATGAAGCAACAAAAAAATCTATTTATACAAGTCAAACATCAGAAACAGAAAGCAAAGGTGTTTCAAACTGTCCACTTTGTGCCATTGGGCACGATTCCTCCAAGAGTAAGATATGGAAGTTGACTGAAATGGATGCCGACCACGTTACAGCCTGGAGCAAAAGTGGTGCAACTGACATTAAAAATTGCCAGATGTTATGTAAAACACATAACAGAGCAAAAGGAAACAGATAGAAAATACAAATATAATTTGCATAATAAACAAGTGTATTGAATTCCGACTTCATCGATTGAAATATTAAACATTTATTATATCTTTGACTTCTAATTTTTTCTGTTATGAATTTAATCAAACGAGTTTTTATAATAATTATTTGCTTTTTGTTATCCGGTTCATTTGCTTATTCTCAATTGGATACAATAATGCTTTTAAAAAAAATAAATCATAAGCACACAACATTCAAAAATGTTTATGTTGAATATACAAGCAGTAACTATCTTGATTCTAACCTATCCATTAAGAAAAAGGTATGGTATGATAAATACAAACTATGTTTAAGATCAGAAACTTATCGTATTGAGGATAATCAAATCGAATCCATTTGTATTTTGAATGAAAAGCAACTATATAATATAAATATAACTCAAAAGCGAAGCGATTTATACAGTTTCAATTTATTGAAAAACGATGATTTAGAGAATTATTATAAACAATTGGAATTGGAAAATTTACCTTCATTTATGATTAAGGAAGGTGATATTGATATTATGATCAATGATTTAATGCAAGAAATCAGAGGTAAGGAAAATGTATTTTTTGAAACTGTAAATGAGATTAGTATTAATGGAATTTCGTGCTTTGGTTTTAAGATTACTGATTTTGATAAAAATAATGGATTTATACCCGATAAAAGTGGAAAAGGAAATGAGAAATATGCTGATAAAGCCATAGAAACAACTTATTTATCAAAAAAGGATTCAACGATACTATTAAGAATTACAAAATATATTTATACAAATCCTGCATCAGAGAAAGACTCTTATGAACAGATTTTCAGTTATGAATTTGATAATAAGAAAAATACCAATATGCATTTATATACAATAAATAAGGATACATTGAAAAACTATTTTCAGACACAAACCAAATTCAATGGAAATAATCTTCAAACAGAACTGTCGGATTTTTCAATAAAAAAAGCACCATCCATTTATGGAAAAACAGCTGACAATAAAGTATTTAATTTAAATGAAATAAAATCAAAATACATTTTACTGGGTTTTTGGTCAACAGATTGCGATGAATGTTTAACCCAAATGGATGCATTAAATGAGCAATATACAGAATTGAAGAATTTAGGTTTAACTTTTATTGCTGTAAATTCAAAAGAAGCTTTAGATCAAAACATTAGTATTTTTATTACTGATAGAAATTATAATTTCCATGTTGTTTTTTCAAAAAGGGCAGGGAAACTATATCTTACTAATCCGGAACCCTTTTATGTACTTATTGATGAAAAAAATAACATTAAAGATTTGTTTTATGAACTAAATCAGGAAATTGTCGACAAAATAGTTAAGAAACTGAAATAGGGGATAAGTGAATTTTTAAGTTATTATTATACTTTAATTGATCGTATTGAAAATATTTGAAATCAATATTTTAGCTTTATTTCAATTAATTCATAAATATCTTTTAGAACAGATTTTTTTTTGATGTCAATTCTTATTCCTCGCCCTTCCGCATAAACTTTTGCTAATTTCAATTCATTTTTCAGAGCCTCATTTATATTATTTTTCAAAATCTCATCAGTTGCTTTCATACCAAATACAAAAGCTACTTTAAAGAATTTATCTCTGGGTAACAGATAAATAATAGCTCGTTTGCTATCCTTAATTCTATAACTCCATCCATATTTAACCCCAGGATAATTCCATTCCTCTTTTGCATGAGGGTATTTATCAAATACAAAATTTCTGATTTCATTCCATAATGAAAATGTAGTTCTAAGTGCATTTTTCAGTTCAACTTCATTTGGAACAATATTTTTATCAATAAAACAACTAATATCCATGTTTTTATAAATTAAATTGGTTTTTTATTTTAATTCTTTAAATATTTTTAACTTTCAATTTCTATGTATGCTAATAAAAAAAACTGGGGTCAATTGATGAAAGTGTTATCATTTGATTTGAACTGATAATTTCGGAATTAATGCAATCAACTTTATTGCAAATTCCAATGCAATCGGAAAATTCCAGGTTTTTGGTTGTAAATAGAGATAAGATTTTTGAGCCACAACTACATGAAGAATAAATAGGAAGCTCAGTATTGCAATGAGGACAATACAATTCTAAAATATCATCTTTCTTTACATCAATATCAAGAAAAATTCTGCTTTTGTCACCAAATACAGGACTTAAACCCACATATCCGGATTTTTCAAAATGTTTAACCTTTAAAAAAATCCCGCTAAATCCATTAAAATTTACTCTTTTGTTTATCAAATCATGACCTTTGGAACAAAAACATTCTTTTACAACTATAAGTTTATCAATTTGCTTGCCTGTTTTTTGAGGATTCGGGAAAATCATCATTCCTTTGTTATCGAAAATACTCATGGCTTTAAATTTTAGAGCATAAAAATACAATAAATTTTCACAAAGTGTATTTTATTTTTAATGAAATGAGATGAAATATAGTTAAAAAACCATATTTTTAGCTACTAGGAATTGATTAAATTTGTAATATCTATCAGAATTTTATAAATTTGCAAACTTTTAAAGAAAACAAACCAATTATATATGAGTTTTAGAATTGTAGTTTTAGCAAAACAGGTTCCCGACACGAGAAATGTTGGAAAAGATGCAATGAAAGCTGATGGAACTGTTAACCGTGCTGCATTACCAGCTATTTACAATCCGGAAGATTTAAATGCTTTGGAAATGGCATTAGAAATTAAAAGCAAAATAAAAGATGCAGAAGTAATAGTTATTACTATGGGTCCACCAAGAGCTGCTGAAATAATCAGAGAATCTGTTTACAGAGGTGCTGACAAAGGTTATTTAATTACTGACAGAAAATTTGCAGGTTCTGACACATTGGCAACATCTTATGCTATATCGTTAGCAATAAAAAAATTAGCTCCTTATCATTTGGTAATATCCGGTCGACAAGCTATTGATGGAGATACAGCTCAGGTTGGCCCTCAGGCTGCCGAAAAATTGGGTATTCCTCAAATAACTTATGCTGAAGAATTTATTTCTGCTACCGATAAAGATATTACAATTAAACGTAGATTGGAAAGAGGTATTGAAGTTGTAAAAACTCCTTTACCTGCATTATTAACCGTTCATAGTTCTGCACCTGATTGCCGTCCACGCAATGCAAAATTACTGATGAGATATAAATATGCACGCACACTTACCGAATTACAGGAAGAAACCAGAGATTATACTGAATTATTTGACAAAAGACCTTATCTTCAAATAGATGAATGGACTGTTGCCGATTTAAATGCAGATGTTGAATTATTAGGGCTATCTGGTTCTCCTACTAAAGTTAAAAAAATTGAAAACGTTGTTTTACAACAGAAAGAAACAATTCTTTTGACTTCAGCAGATAAAGACATTGAAGGATTAATTAAAGAACTTATTGATTCTCACATTATAGGTTAATTATTTTTTTACTGAATAAATATTTTAATAAATATGAATAACATTTTTGTTTATTGCGAAGTTACAGAAGAAGGTTTAATTGCCGATGTAAGTTTAGAGTTATTATCAAAAGGTCGAAAATTAGCCAACGAATTAAATATAAAATTAGAAGCTATTGTAATTTGTGATCAAATTCAAAATATTGAAAATCAATTATATCCTTTTGGTGTTGATGTAATTCATATAGCTCAGGAACCAAGATTATTTCCTTATACAACATTACCTCATGCTTCTATTATAATTAATCTTTTTAAAGAAGAAAAACCTGAAATAGCTTTATTCGGAGCAACTTCAATTGGAAGAGATTTGGCACCAAGAGTTGCTTCATCATTAAGATGCGGTTTAACTGCAGATTGCACAAGTTTAGAAATTGGCGATCATACGGAAAATAAAACTCAGAAAGTCTATAAGAACCTATTATATCAAATCCGTCCGGCTTTTGGTGGAAATATTATAGCCACTATTATCAATCCGGATACTCGTCCTCAAATGGCAACAGTTAGGGAAGGGGTTATGAAAAAAGAGCATTTTTCAGATACATACAAAGGAAAACTTAAAAAACTGAATATTGAAAAATATTTAAAAGAGGATGATTTTTTGGTAGAAATTCTTGAAAGACATGTTGAAAAACAAAAGATTAATATCAAAGGTGCTCAAATTATTATAGCTGGTGGATATGGAGTTGGAACCAAGGAAAATTTCGATTTACTGTATCAATTAGCAGATGCAATCGGAGGTGAAGTTGGAGCTTCAAGAGCAGCTGTTGACGCTGGTTTAGTTGACCATGCCCGCCAAATTGGTCAAACTGGTATTACCGTTCGTCCTAAATTATATATTGCATGCGGAATATCAGGAGCTGTGCAACACAGAGCAGGTATGGATCAAAGTGCAAAAATAATATCAATAAATAATGATCCGAAAGCACCAATCAATAAAATTGCAGATTATACCATTATAGGCAATGTTGGTGATATTTTACCAAAAATGATTAAGTATTATAAAGAAAATTCAAAATAATAAAACAAGAGAATAATGGCAAATTTTTATACAGATAACGAAAATATTAAATTTCATCTTACACATCCTTTAATGGAAAAAATTGTAAGATTGAAAGAAAGAAATTTTGCTGATAAAGAAAATTACGATTTTGCACCTATTGATTTTGAAGATGCGTTGGATAATTACGATAAAGTCTTAGAAATAATTGGAGAAATTACAGGAAATATAATTGCTGAAAATGCCGAATCTGTTGATCATGATGGTCCTTTGTTAGAAAACAATGAAGTAAAGTATGCAAAAGGCACTCAGCAAAACTATGATGCATTGGTTGAAGCCGGATTAATTGGAATGTCATTACCACGTCAATACGGTGGTTTGAATTTTTCTATGGTTCCTTATGTTATGTCTGCTGAAATTGTTGCTCGTGGGGATGCCGGATTTACCAATATTTGGGGTTTACAGGATTGTGCTGAAACAATACATGAATTTGCTTCAGACGAAATTAAAAATGATTTTCTGCCTCGTTTTAACAGAGATGGTGCAACAGCTGCAATGGATTTAACAGAACCAGATGCAGGTTCTGATTTACAAGCTGTTCAATTGAAAGCAACTTACAATGAAAATACCAAGACTTGGCTTTTAAATGGTGTAAAAAGATTCATTACAAATGGTGATGCTGATGTTTCATTAGTATTAGCTCGCTCTGAAGAAGGAACTTCTGATGCCCGTGGATTATCTTTATTTGTTTACGACAGAAAAGATAATGCAATGATTGTCAGACGTATAGAAAACAAACTTGGAATTAAAGGATCTCCAACATGTGAATTGGTTTTTACTAATGCTCCAGCAAAATTGGTTGGTGATCGTAAGATGGGACTAATAAAATATGTGATGTCTTTAATGAATTCAGCACGTTTAGGAGTAGGTGCCCAATCTGTTGGTATTGCTGAAGCTGCATATCGGGAAGCATTAAAATATGCACATGAAAGGGAACAGTTTGGAAAAGCGATAATTCATTATCCAGCTGTTTACGAATTACTAACTAATATGAAAGCAAAGACAGATGCAATTCGTACATTGTTATATGATACTTGTAGATACGTGGATATTTATAAATCATATATTTTTATAGCAGAGGACAGAACTTTAACTTCTGATGAAAGAAATGATTTTAAACATCATCAAAAAGTAGCCGATGTTTATACTCCTTTATTAAAACTATTCTCAAGCGAATATTGTAATCAGATTGCTTATGATTCTTTGCAAATTCATGGCGGAACTGGTTTTATGAAAGATTTTCCAATAGAAAGAATATATAGAGATGCGCGTATTACAACAATTTATGAAGGAACTTCCCAGTTGCAGGTAGTTGCGGCAATAAGAGGTGTTAGCAACGGAGTCTATTTGAAAACATTAAGGGATTATGCTAAAGTAGATGTAAAACCTGAATTACAATATCTGAAAGATTCTCTAATTAAAATGACTGAACAATTTGCAAAAACAATTGAAAAGGTAACAGAAATGGAAAATCCGGAGATTTTTGATTTTCATGCACGTAGATTAGTTGAAATGGCTGGAAATATAATAATTGGGTTTTTATTGTTATTTGATTCAAACAGAAACGATCAATATAAAAAGTCAACGGAAGTATTTATTCGCTTAGGGAAAACAGAAAATATTCAGAAAGTTAGCTTTATAAATAATTTTGATTTAAAAGAAATAGGTAATTATAAATTTTAATTATCTTTGTAGATTCAATTAAATATTAAAATAAATATTTCATGTTTAAAGTTTTAAAATTTAGGTTTAAAGTATTTCTAACTAAATTGACAAAAGGTCAGTACAGTCTTGAATATGTTAATTTGTTTAAAGACAATGATCTGAGAAGCCCTTTCACACCTTGCATCAACGATGAATTTATTTTTCATGTATTGATGTATCTTAAAAGAAATCCAGAAATTAAAGTTTTTAAAACAAATGAAAATATACAATTTGGAAATATCCCATTTACACTTAGCTTTAACGAATTATTAAAAAGCAGGGAGGAACCAAGTTATTTTAATGCTTCAAGTTTTGACAAATTTGTTGTTAAAATTGTTGGATATCAGGATGATATTGTAAATTCAAAAATGAAATCAATTTATTATTTTGTGGATGATGTATTTATTTTAGGAGAGAATTCTTTTAATGACACTTCAATTTCTGAATCTATAAATATTTCGAAAATATTAATTAAAAAATATATTACTGAACCTACTTGTAAAAATGAAGAATTTTTTATTGAGGATAAAAACAATAATATGATTTATTATTGCGATAATGGATTTGAGAGAAGTATTAAGTATTTTAATGCCGAAAATGAAAGATCAAAAAATATCTATAAAGAATTGACAAGAATTGTTCTTGATATTAATGATCCGACAAAAGAAATAGAATCCAAGCTTTCTCAAATATTATAATTTACTTTAATTTTGAATCTGTTCGTTTTTATAATCAAAACTTTTTTTTTGTAAAGTAGTATTAATTTATATTAAAAGTATATAAAACAATATCAAATTTAATTAAATAACAAAAATCATGTTTAAAGTATTAATATTCAAGTTACAAGTATTCTTTACAAAGTTAAGAAAAGGTCAGTATAGTTATGAATATGTAAGTGTATTTAAAGATAATGATTTACGGAGCCCTTTTTCGCCTTGTATTAAAGATGATTTTTTCTCTCATATTTTAACCTATATAAAAAGAGATCCTCAGGTTAAAGTTTACAAAACTAAAGAAAATATTCAATTTGGAAATACACCTTTTTCATTAAAATATGATGATATTTTCAGAAGTCGTGGAATTCCATTTTGTTTCAATGCAGTAAAACTTAAAGACTATAGAATATTAATTATTGGATACCATGATACTATTCAAAATTCTAAAATTAAAACTATTTATTTTTTCGCAAATAATATTTTTATTTTTGGTGAATATGCATTTACAAATAATTCTATATCCGATTCAATAAGTTTTTCAGAAATATTGGTTAATAAATATATTGCAGAATCAACAAAAGATATTGATGAATTTTTTATAGAAGATAAAAATGAAAATCTTATTTATTATAAAGATAATGGATTTGAAATTAATATCAGATATTATAACTCAGGAGATTCAATTTCAAAAGCAATATATTCAGATATTGGAGATTTAATGGTAATAACAGATTTCAATTCAACAGAATTTAAATCCAAATTAAACGAAATGTTTTAAAAAAAGCCTGTGATTTCACAGGCTTTTTTATTTTTTATTATTTTAATGATTATTTATTTGTTACTTCAACAAATACATCTTGCTTTAACTCATCGTAATCAACAGTTATAATATCATTTTCCTGTAACTTTGTTTTGATTATCTCCTCAGCTACAACATCTTCAATATATCTTTGAATAGCTCTTTTTAAAGGTCTTGCACCAAATTGAGAATCCCAACCTTTTTCAACAATAAAATCTTTTGCCTTAGATGAAATAACTAAAACATAGCCTAAATTTTTAATTCTTTCATAAACATGAGTAAGTTCAATATCAATAATTTTATGAATATCTTCTCTTTCTAATTGTTCAAAAATAATAATATCATCAATTCTGTTTAAAAATTCAGGTGCAAATGATTTTTTTAACGCATTTTCAATAACACCTTGAGCATAAGTAGCTTTACCTGATGATCGAGCATTTGTATTAAAACCAACCCCTTGACCAAAATCTTTTAATTGACGTGATCCAATATTGGAAGTCATTATAACAATTGTATTTTTAAAATCTACTTTTCGTCCTAAGCTATCAGTTAAAACACCATCATCGAGAACTTGCAATAACAGATGAAATACATCAGGATGAGCTTTTTCAATTTCATCAAGTAAAACTATCGAATAGGGTTTCCGTCGCACT
Organism: uncultured Bacteroides sp.; assembly: GCA_964646395.1. Classification (GTDB taxonomy): domain Bacteria; phylum Bacteroidota; class Bacteroidia; order Bacteroidales; family JACABE01; genus JACABE01. The sequence goes on along the minus strand of CAZYEM010000033.1, from coordinate 14,095 downwards.
TTTTCAGTTAACTGTCCTCCTTCTTCATAACCAACATATCCAGGAGGAGCACCAATTAATCTGGATACAGCAAATTTTTCCATATATTCGCTCATATCAATTCTAATAAGTGCATTTTCATTATCAAATAAATATTTTGATAAAACCTTAGCTAAATATGTTTTACCAACACCTGTTGGTCCAAGAAAAATGAAAGTTCCAATTGGTTTGTTTGGATCTTTCAATCCTGCTCTATTGCGACGTATAGCTTTAACGACCTTTTTAATTGCTTCATTTTGACCTATTACAGTTCCTTCAAGTTCAGTTTCCATCTTAATTAAACGTTCTCCCTCATTTTGAGCTATTCGCTGAACAGGTACACCTGTCATCATAGCAACCACTTCTGCAACATTTTCTTCAGAAACTATTTCTCTGTGAGCCTGAGAATCTTCTTCCCATTTCTTTTTTGCAATTTCCAATTTATCAGCTAAATGACGTTCAATATCCCTGTATTTAGCTGCTTCTTCATATTTTTGGCTCTTTATTGCTTTATTCTTTTGAGATTTTGTATCTTCTATTTGATTCTCAATTTCAATAATATCTGCAGGGACATTTATATTAGTTATATGTACACGCGAACCTGCTTCATCTAATGCATCAATAGCCTTGTCAGGTAAATACCTATCAGTCATATATCGGTTGGTAAGATAAACACATGCTTTAATAGCTTCATCTGAATAGGTTACTAAATGATGATCTTCATATTTAATTTTAATATTATTAAGTATCTCAATAGTTTCCTCTGGAGTTGTAGCATCTACCAAAACTTTTTGAAAACGGCGTTCCAAAGCACCATCTTTTTCTATATATTGTCTGTACTCATCCAAAGTAGTAGCTCCAATACATTGAATTTCGCCTCTGGCTAATGCAGGCTTGAACATATTAGACGCATCTAAAGAACCGGATGCATTTCCAGCTCCAACAATAGTATGGATTTCATCAATAAAAAGGATAATATCAGGATTCTTTTCCAATTCATTTAAAACAGCCTTCATTCTTTCTTCAAATTGTCCGCGATATTTTGTACCAGCAACTAATGATGCTAAATCTAAAGTTACCAAACGTTTGTTAAACAATGCTCTGCTGACTTTTTTTTGAATAATTTTTAATGCTAAACCTTCTGCAATTGCAGATTTGCCAACTCCAGGTTCTCCAATTAAAATTGGATTATTTTTTTTTCTGCGACTTAATATTTGTGCAATACGTTCTAATTCTTTACTACGTCCAACTATTGGATCCAATTTATTCTCTTCAGCAGCTTTTGTTAAATCTCTTCCAAAATTATCTAATACTGGTGTTTTTGACTTAATATCAACAGTCTTTTTAGCTGCACCACCATAGCCTTTGCCTTCTTCTTCAAATGGATCATCTGACATCCCTCCAGGTAACTCATCTATAGGATTATATTTTGTATCATCATCCTTAATATTCTGAATATTAGTTAACTGTTCTTTAATGACATTATAATTAACGTCAAAGTTTTTCAATAATTTAGTGACTATATTATCTTCATCCTTAAGTATTGCCAGCAATAAGTGTTCTGTTCCAATAATCTCACTTTTATGAAGTTTTGCTTCCAGATAAGTTATTTTCAGTGCCTTTTCTGCTTGCTTAACCAATGGAATATTTGTATTGTCTTTTGATGGTTTTCCATCATTTTTTCCAATAGCTTTTTCTATAGAATGCTTAAAATCGATTAAATTAATATCCATATAAGATAATAATTGAATTGCAATACCTTCTCCATCTCTAATAATACCTAACATAAGGTGCTCTATTCCAATATAATCATTCCCTAATCGCATTGCCTCTTCACGGCTAAATGCTAATACATCTTTTACTCGTTGTGAAAATTTTGCTTCCATTTATATTTATGTATATTTAATGCAAAAGTAAACAATTGAACTTATTAAAAGTTTTATTTTTAATAAATTACATTATTATTAACCTAATCATTTATAATTTATTCAAAATTAATGACAAATTCTTAATGAATGTGCTTTAAACTCTAAATTTATTAACACAATATTGTTAGTAATAAGACTTTTAAAAATTTGTTTATCTCATTGTTTTTTATTAATTTCGTAAAGTTTTGACTAATAATACAAACATTTGTTATTAAACGACTTATGGATACAGTAATGAACGAAGGTGAAAAAATAATAAAAGTAAATATCGAAAATCAAATGAAATCGTCTTACATTGATTATTCAATGTCTGTTATTGTTTCAAGAGCATTACCCGATGTTAGAGACGGATTAAAACCCGTTCACAGAAGAATTTTATATGCCATGTACGATTTAGGAATTTTATCTAATCGAGGCTATAAAAAATCAGCAAGAATAGTAGGGGAAGTATTAGGTAAATACCATCCACATGGAGATACTTCTGTTTATGACGCAATGGTTAGAATGGCTCAAGACTGGTCATTACGATATCCAATGATTGACGGTCAGGGTAACTTTGGTTCTATTGATCAGGATCCACCTGCTGCCATGCGTTATACTGAAGCCAGATTACAAAAAATAGCAGAAGAAACATTAAGCGATATAGATAAAGATACCGTTGATTTTCAATTAAATTTTGATGATTCATTAAAAGAACCTACTGTTTTACCTTCAAGAATTCCTCAACTTCTGGTGAATGGTACTTCGGGGATTGCTGTCGGTATGGCTACTAATATGCCTCCACATAATCTGAGTGAAGTAATTGATGGAATTATTGCTTATATTGAAAATAATGAGATAACTATAACTGAGTTAATGAAATTCATTAAAGCTCCGGATTTTCCAACAGGAGGGATTATATATGGTTATGAAGGAGTTAGAGATGCATATGAAACAGGCAGGGGTAGAATAGTTATAAGAGGAGTTGCTACAATTGAGAATGAAGATAATGGTAAAGAAAGAATTATAGTTACAGCAATTCCTTATCAGGTTAACAAAGCAGAAATGATCAAAAAAACTGCTGACCTTGTAAATGAAAAGAAAATAGAAGGCATCAGCGATATTCGTGATGAATCTGATAGAACTGGAATGCGTATTGTATATGAAATTAAAAAAGATGCAATTACAAATGTTGTTCTCAATAAGTTATATCAATATACAGCACTTCAATCGTCATTTAGTGTTAATAACATAGCTCTTGTTAAAGGCAGACCTATGATGCTTAATCTAAAAGATATCATAAAATATTTTGTTGAACACAGACATGATGTTGTTATCAGAAGAACGAAATATGAACTTAATGAAGCACAAAAAAGAGCACACATTCTTGAAGGACTTCTTATTGCATTAGATCATATCGATGAAGTAATTGCGATTATTCGAGCATCAAAAACTGTAGATGAAGCCAGAACCGGATTAATGGAAAAATTCGGATTGTCTGATATTCAGGCAAGAGCAATTGTTGATATGCGTTTAAGGAGTTTAACTGGCTTAGAACGTGATAAATTGAAAAATGAATATGACGAATTACTCAAAATGATAGAATATTATCAATTAGTTTTATCTGATGAAGTTTTAAGAATGGAAATTATTAAAACTGAATTAGTAGAAATTAAAGATAAATTTGGAGACAAGGCCAAAACAGAAATTGAATACGCAGCTTCGGATTTTAGAATTGAAGATACCATTGCTGATGAAGATGTTGTAATTACAATTTCTCATTTAGGATATATAAAAAGAACTCCACTGATAGAATACCGTCGTCAGAATAGGGGAGGACGTGGGTCAAAAGGTTCTGATTCGAGAGATGAAGATTTTCTGGAACATTTATTTATCGCTTCAATGCATAATTATATGTTATTCTTTACAGAAAAAGGAAAATGTTTCTGGATGAGAGTATTTGAAATTCCAGAAGGAGCAAAAACATCAAAAGGAAGAGCAATTCAGAATTTAATAAATATTGAAAGAGAAGATAAAGTTAGAGCATATATTAATATTAAAGATCTTAAAGATGAAGAGTATATTAATAATAATTTCATAATTTTATGCACTCAAAAAGGGATAATAAAAAAGACTTCTGTACAAGCTTATTCACGTCCTAGACAAAATGGAATAAATGCAATAAATATTAGGGAAGATGATCGGTTATTAGAAGTAAAATTAACCAATGGATCAAATGAAGTAATGCTTGCATTAAAATCAGGTAAAGCTATCAGATTCAATGAGAAAAAAGTTAGACCAATGGGCAGAAATGCTACAGGTGTTAAAGGAGTAACTTTAGCTAACCCAAAAGATGAAGTTATTGGAATGGTTTGTGTAACCAGTCAGGAAGATGATATTTTGGTAGTTTCTGAAAATGGATATGGTAAACGTTCAAAATTAGAAGATTACAGAGAAACAAACAGAGGTGGTAAAGGCGTTAAAACAATTAATATTACTGAAAAAACCGGCAGTTTAATAGCTGTTAAGAATGTTTTGGATAATGATGATTTAATGATAATAAATAAATCGGGTATTATTATTCGTCTGGCAATTGCAGAATTAAGAGTTATGGGTCGTGCAACTCAAGGTGTACGATTAATTAACCTTAAAGAAAATGATGCAATAGCTGCAGTAGCTAAAGTTATAAATGAAGAAACTGAGGAAATTGACGATGCAGAAATCATTGATTCTGAATCAGAAAGATATGTTAAAGTTCATGCTGATGCAGATATTATTGGAGATAATATTGAAATAGATGATTCAATTAACGAAATTTCTCCAAAAGAAAATGAAGATGAATAAATATTATTAATATTTGGCATTGATTTTGTTTAGAAAATAATAAATTTGTAATTAATTGATTAAAAACTAATAATAAATAATTAAAAAATGAAAAGACTAATTTTATCTTTATCAATGGTTATTATATATTCCTTGATAAATGCACAAAGTGTTAAAGTTCAATCAGCTGCTGGTTATTTAAGAAATGGCAGATTAGATAAAGCTTTAGAAAATATTGAACCTGCAATTACTCATGAGAAAACCATGAATGATCCTAAAACATGGAATTACCGAGGAAGTATTTATATTCAGATTGCAGCTTCAACTAACCCTGAATACCAAAAATTAGCAAATAATGCTGTTCAGGTTGCTTATGATTCTTATCAAAAATCAATTGAATTAGATACCGATAAAGAATATCAACAAAAAAATATGATAGGTTTATTTGCTTGTTCTGAACAGTTTTACAATAAAGGGGTTGAATCTTATAATAATAAAGATTACGATAATGCAATTGACTTTTTTGAAAAGACTATTAAAATAAATAATGTTTTCGGTAATAAAGATACTTTAGCTACTTTTAATGCAGCACTTTGTTCTGAACTTGCTGGAAATAATACCAAAGCAAAAGAACATTATATTTCTTTAACCAGATCAAATTACAACCAACCATCAATTTATTCATCATTAGCTAATATTTATAAATCAGAAAATGATACTGTTAAAGCCATTAAAGCTATCGAAAATGGAAGAAAAAAATTTCCGGAAAGTTATGATTTAATTATTTCTGAAGCAAATATCTATTTATTTACAGGTAATGCTGCTAAAGCACAAAATGCTTTAAATACAGCTATTTCAAAAGATCCAAATAATCCAACTATTCATTTTGCTGTTGGAACAAACTATGAAAAAATGGGAGATATGGTAAATGCTGAAAAATCATATTTAAAAGCAATAGAGCTTAAATCGGATTATTTTGATGCTATATACAATTTAGGTGCATTACATGTAAATAATGCTGTAGAAATTATGGGAAGAGCAAATGCATTAGCATTAGGTGATAAGAATTATGATGTTTTAAAGAAACAAGCAGATGAACAATTAAATAAATCTATGCCATATCTTGAAAAAGCTACTGAAATACAACCTAAGGATGTTGTTGTTCTTACTACTTTAAAAGATATTTATACAAGATTAAATTTACTGGAGAAATTAAAATCTGTTAATCAGAAAATAGCTGATTTGAAAAAATAATGTACTTTAAAAAATAATGAAAGTAATACTACTTTCATTATTTTTTAACATTCCTATTTAACATAATATTAATTATAGGACAAATAATATATTGATATAATTATGAATATTAATAGCTTGTGGATAAATTTTAGAATAAACCATCTAAGAATTCATCAATACTTATATTATTAATATAATCCCCAATTGAAACATTTTGAAGTTTTTCAATAATTTTATTTCTATTATGTGGAGTTGTTTTAATAATATTCTCTAATTCAGAAACTTCAGATTTGTTGAAAAAATCACCAAATAATTTGATTTCTAATATAATTCCATTAATTACTTCCATATTTATTTCAATAGATCCACCTGAAGTTTTTATGGTTTTCTTAAAATTATATTTGGGTGAATATCCATAATTCCAATCCCAACTGGAATATTTATTGCTAACTAATGTATTAATTTGTTGATGATCGAAATCAGACAATTCATATAATTTTATATCAGGATGCGAATTTATGATATGATTAATAATCAATTCATAAAATTCCATTACATCCAATTTAATCTTTAAATGTTCACTTATATTTGTAACTCTGCTTCTTACAGATTTAACAGCTTTATCAGTAAATTTTAAAGGATCAACATTAAGTGCTTGTGATAAATCTTTAATTTCAGAAGAAAAAAGCAAAGTACCATGATGCAAAACTTTATTTCTCCATATATGTTCAGCATTACCAGAAAACTTTTTGCCATCAATGGTTAAATCATTTCTACCTTCAAATTTTGCTTCAACATCTATTTTCTTTAATACTTCTATTATAGGATCTGTATATTTTCTGAAATCAATTAAATTTTCATCATTTCCTTTTTTTGTAAATGTAAAATTTAAATTTCCCAAATCATGAAAAACAGCTCCTCCACCTGATAATCTTCGTACTACAGGTATATTATTGGTTTTTACATAATCTAAATTAATTTCAGCAAGCGTATTTTGATGTTTTCCAACAATTATTGAAGGTTCATTTCTCCAAAGCATAAAAGAATCTTCATCAAAATTTTTCAAAACATATTCTTCTGTTGCCAGATTAAAGTAAGGATTTGTATTTTTTCGTCTTATACAAAGCATATAAAATATTATTTTTTTAGTATTAAGTTTAAGTAAAAAATTGGATTAAAAAACAGCCATTTTTTTTGGCTATTATCAATCATAAGCTGAATTGTTTTTTGGAAATATTGGTTAGAATTTGCTTTCTTCATCAAAAAATTTACAAAACCAATATTTTTAGTAACATAATACATCGTTCTATGAATTTTAAATTCACCTGATAATCTTTTATTTATAGCTTTATGATAGATTTTAATTTCGTTTTCTGAAAAATCATTTTTACTAAAACAATTTAATATTGTTTTTGATGCTATTTCACCACTAAGCAAGGCATTTCCTATTCCTTCCCCCGAAAATGGATCTATTAATGAAGCAGCATCACCAATTAATAAGAACCTATTTCCATAAATCTGAGTATTCTCCCCTCCTATTGGCAAACTATCAGCTTCTACCCTACCTATTAATTCGGCATTTTTAAACCTTTGCGATATTATTGGATTTTTAGTGATAATTTCATTAAGAAGCTGTTTTAAAATGATTTTATTCTTTTTAAGCAATATTTTTGAAGAACCAATTCCTATATTATATTCATTATTTCCTAAAGGAAAAATCCAAAAATATCCTGGTATTATTTCTTTTAAAAAATGTAACTCACCAAGATTTCGATTGTCGAAGCCACTTATATTTTTGTAATAAGCTCTTATTGCTACAATTTTATTTCTTTTAATATTATGATTGTTTGTTAAGCTTCTTGATATTAATGAATTAGAACCATCTGCACCAACAAGTAATTTTGCTGTATAAGATTCATTTTTTGATTTTAGAAAAGCTAAATCATTCTTTATTTCAACTGAGTCAATTTTTGAAGTAATTATCGATATATTTTTATAATTCTTTACTTTATTTAATAAAAAGTTATCAAAATCTAATCGTTTACAAATAAAACCATTAGTATTTACATTTTGAGGAATTACATCATAAAAAAGCTGACTTGGTGAAAAAATACGGGCTCCTTTAGTATCAACTTTTTCAACTTCTTTCAGAAAATCGTTATAAATATCATTTGGCATTCGTTTCAGCGTATTTATTGAACGATCACTAAGTCCACCTCCACAAATTTTTTCTCTGGGAAAAATAGATTTCTCTATGATTGCTATTTTTAAATTACTGGCTGCTAAATTAATAGCACAACTACATCCAGCAGGTCCAGCTCCAACTATGATAATATCAAAATCATTTACCATTTATTTCTTTTATTTTATAGAAATAATTAAACAAGGAAATTAAAAAAATGTTACTTTTTATTTGTTCTTCTATCATTTACAAGATCTTCTACTATATCATCAATTATAACCATTCCCAATAGTTTTTTGTTGAAATTTGTAACAGGAATTGCTAATAAATTATACTTTGAAACCATTTCAGCCAAACTATCAATTTTATCAGTATCATAAAGAAAAATAGTGTTCTTATTCATTATATTTGCTAATGTTATTGATGGTTCAGAAACCAATAAATCTCTAAGAGGCACAGTTGCAATAAGCTTTTCATTTGCTCCGGTAATGAAAATATTATATAAAGATTCAACATCTGGTTTTGTTTTTCTTAAAGTTTTTAAAACATCATCAACAGATGCATTTTTATGAAATGAAAGAAATTCTGTTGTCATTAAGCTACCAACAGTATTATCTGGATATTCAAGTAATTCCCTAATGTCTTGCGAAGCATCTGATTTCATCTCATTTAACAATTTCTCAGCTCTATCTTCGTTCAGTTCTTCAATAATATCTGCAGCTTCATTTGCGGGCATTTTTTCCAATACATCCGCAGCTTTTTCAATACTTAAGTTTTCAATTATCTGTATTTGAGCTTTTGTTTGAAGCTCTTCCAATACATCCGCAGCTTTTTCATCATCAAGGGATGAAAAAACAACAGCACCTGAAGTTTTTCCCAAATCTTCAATAATATCAGCTAAATCTGATGGATGAAGTGTATGTAGTTTTGAATACACCTTTGATAATTTTATATTATAATTGCTATAGTCAACAGCTTCAACATCATCCCATAAAATAAATTTTGATGGTAAATTAATCTTAAAAGTTTTAAAAAATATACTTAAGGGTTTTGCTAGTTTATATTTTCTTAAAAAACCTTCTACACCAACATCAACAGCAATAACATAAGCACTATCAGCAATTGATACCATTCTTATGTCGTTTACTTTTACTAGTTTTTTACCATTTAGGTCAACAATTTGTTTATTAAGAATATTTTCTTTTAGAAAAAAATAATTAGTAATTTCATTATCAGGTATTTCAATGTCTAATACACAAATTACAGAAAAATATTTATTTATTTTTTGGATTTCAAATTTTAATATTGAAAAAGAAATTTCATTTCTATCTTCAGTTCTAACCTTAATACCAATAACTTTGGGTCTTAAAGGTTCATCATCATTCTTTTTTGGAGAAAATTCAATAATAATATCAATTAATTTGCCAATAATATATCCTTCGTCATCTTTAATAATATGACCAAGTATTCGGCTTAAATAAAAAGTAGTTTGTAATGTCATGTACACTCCTTTTAGTTTGATATTAAGGAAGGTACAATATATGTATATCCTCTATATCAATGTTTTTAAATAGCAATATTTCTCCGGACCGTCATCCATAGTTGATTAATATTTTTTTTGCAAAGTTAATATTTTTATTTAATTTTTTTTAATGAAATTGCATGTTTTCGTTAAATCTGATTTTGTATTTATAATCTAATTCATCTATTCATAAAGCTTTAAGAAGGTTTTAAAAAGGAATATTAATAAAATTTTCTGAAATACATTTTGTTTTAGAAAATTAATTCTTATTGTAATAAGAATTTAATTTCCTTTAAATCACATTTAATAATTGTATTTGATTCAAGTTTTAATTTTAATTTCCCAAATTCTGAAATTCCTATTATTGTTGCATTTATTATTTGATTTTTAATTTCATATTTTTTAATTTCATTATAGTATAATAAATTATTTAAATAATCATTATTAAGCATTTCAATTTCAAGGTTATACAATTGCTGAATTCTTCTTTCAATAAATGGTAAGAAACTATATAATAACTCTTCTAAATTATAATCTTTATTTGAAATAAGCTTTAATGATGTTGGATTTGGTATATTGTTTGAAAATTCTAATTGATTAACATTTAATCCAATGCCGATTATTGAGTTTTCAATATAATTTCCCATTATTTGATTTTCTATTAAAATTCCAGCTACTTTATCTTTATTAATATAAATATCATTAGGCCATTTTAATTTAATATTTGAATGAGGAAGTAATGATTTTAAAAAATCAATCATACTAAGAGATACTGCAATATTTAAAATAAATTGATCTGAAGGTTTTATAATATTTGGTTTTAGTATAACACTAAATGTTAAATTATTAGAAGCTTTACTTTCCCATAAGTTTCCTTTTTGCCCTTTTCCTTGAGTTTGAAAAAGTGCCCAAATTATAGTTCCTTCATTTATATTTTCATTTACAATTTTAGAAGCAAGTATATTTGTTGAATCAATTTCATTATAAAAAAGAATTTTATCTTGTGTGAAAATTAATTTTTTCATTTGTTTATATCTTAAAAATTCAAAAATAAATAAATAAACTCATATTCTACTATACAAATCGTTAATTTTTTTTAATTTTGCAAGGTATTAGTTTATCTTAGATGGCAAAAAAAAAAAATAAGACAACATCGGCAATGCTTGCCGATATTATAGTAAAAGGCATACAAGAGAAAAAAGGGAAAAGCATAAGTATTATGAATCTTACTGGAATTCATAATGTTATGTTTGATTATTTTATTGTGTGTCACGGTACATCCCGTACACATACTGAATCAATTGCTGATTCAATTCAAGATGAAGTTTATAAAGCTATCGGCGAAAATGTATGGCATAAAGAAGGATTTTTAAATTCAGAATGGATACTCCTTGATTATGTTGATATTATAGTACATATTTTTCAGAAAGAAAGCCGGGAATTTTATCAATTAGAAAAACTATGGGCTGATGCAGAAGTGAAAAATTTAGAAGATATATTTTAAATAAAACATGTTTCTTATTAATTTGTTTATATAAACAGTTGAAAATAAAAAGTTAAATGGAAGATAACTACAAGAAAACAGAAAAGGAAAATAAACCTGGCAAGAAAGGAAAATTTTCTATTCCTAATAAACCAAAATTCAATATATATTGGGTATATGGAATTTTAGCCTTAGTATTTATTGGATTGCAATTTACAGGAAGCAAGTCCTTTAAAGAAGCCGACAAAACAGTAACATGGAGTCAATTAGCTAAAATGATTGGCAAACGTGATGTTGAAAAAATAACTATTGTAAATAAAGAATCTGCTGAAATTTATATTAAAAAAGAAAGTATTGCAAATGACACTACATATAAAAATATTAAACCTGAAGGGTTTAGTAGTACATTTACAGGTGAAACTTTTTATATTTATAAGTTTATAACACTTGAAAGTTTTCAAAATGACTTGAAAGAAGTTCAAAATCAGTTAATAGCAAAAGATACAACAAATAAATCTGATTTTGAAAAACAGCAAATCCTTAGTAAAGATCCAATTCCAATTTATTCAGAAAACCGAAGAGATTGGGGAAGTGAAATATTTGGATTTATATGGCCATTCCTGATTCTTATTGTTTTATGGATTGTATTTATGAGAATGATGGGAAAAGGAGGTTCAGGTGGAGGACAAATTTTTAATATTGGAAAATCAAAAGCCCAATTATTTGATAAGGATACAAGTGTTTCTATTAATTTTCATGATGTTGCAGGATTAGAAGAAGCTAAGACTGAAATTATTGAAATTGTAGATTTCTTAAAAAATCCAACAAAATACACAGAATTAGGTGGTAAAATTCCAAAAGGAGCTTTATTAGTTGGACCTCCAGGTACTGGAAAAACTTTATTGGCAAAAGCTGTAGCTGGCGAAGCTAAAGTTCCGTTTTTCTCTATTTCAGGTTCTGATTTTGTTGAAATGTTTGTTGGAGTTGGTGCTTCAAGAGTTAGAGACTTGTTTAAACAAGCAAAAGAAAAAGCTCCTTGTATTATTTTTATTGATGAGATTGATGCAATAGGTAGAGCTAGAGGTAAAAATGCAGTTACAGGTGGTAATGATGAAAGAGAAAATACTTTAAATCAATTACTTACAGAGATGGATGGTTTTGCTACAAATGCAGGTGTAATTATTTTAGCTGCAACTAACCGTGCTGATATTTTAGATAAAGCTTTGATGCGTGCAGGAAGATTTGATCGCCAGATTTATGTAGAACTTCCTGACTTAGAAGAGCGTAAAGCTATTTTTGTAGTACACATGCGTAATTTAAAATTTGATACTACAGTAATGGTTGAATTTTTAGCTAAACAAACACCAGGCTTTTCTGGGGCTGATATTGCTAATGTATGCAATGAATCTGCATTAATTGCAGCACGTAAAGGAAAGAAAATTATTGAAAAACAAGATTTTCTGGATGCAATTGATCGTATTGTTGGCGGTTTAGAAAAAAGAAATAAAATCATATCTTTGGATGAAAAAAAGGTAATTGCTTTCCATGAGGCTGGTCATGCCTCCATCAGTTGGTTACTGGAACATGCTCATCCTCTTGTAAAAGTTACAATTGTTCCAAGGGGAAAAGCTTTAGGAGCTGCCTGGTATTTGCCCGAAGAACGTCAGATAACAACTACAGAGCAGATGCTTGATGAAATTACAGCTGCTTTGGGTGGCAGAGCTGCTGAATTCGTTGCATTTAACAGAGTATCTACAGGTGCATTAAATGATTTGGAAAAAGTTACCAAACAAGCTTATGCAATGGTTGCTTATTTCGGATTAAATGATAAAGTTGGAAATGTAAGTTATTACGATTCAACAGGCCAACAAGAATACTCTTTTTCAAAACCTTTTAGCGAAAAAACTGCTGAACTTATTGATAGTGAAATTAGTATCCTTATTGAAACTGCTTATCAACGTGCAATAAAATTATTGCAGGAAAATAGGGAAAAATTAGATAGTTTAGCAAAAGTTTTAATTGAAAAAGAAGTTATTTTCAGAGAAGATTTAGAAACTATTTTTGGGAAAAGACCATTTGATAAGGATAAGGACATGGATATGCTCTACAGAAATGGAAATACGGTTACTATTGATGGAAAAACAGTGAATGAAAAAGAGAATATTCCATCTTTACCTGAAAATAAATTAAAAGAAAAAAAGTCGTAAAATATTAATTGTCAATATTTAATGTTTACTGTTATTAAAGTGATTGATTAATGAAAGACAGTACAAATAGAGAAAAAGTTTTAAAAAAAATAAGAGATGCTATTATTGATAAATCAGACAATCCTTTTCAAAATATTGATTTTGAGTCATCTGTTTATAAAGAAATAGATGATTCTTTAGATATTACTTTTGCTGAAGCTTTTAATGAAGCGAATGGCAACTTCGTTTATTGCTCTGATGAAAAAGAATTTCTAAATAATTATAATTATATTGCTGCTTCAAAAAAATGGGATAATATTTTTTGTATTGATGATGATTTAATTGAATTATTAAATCTTTCAAAAATTAAATTTTCATCAGATGAAAATAATTTTTTTCAACAAAAAATAGGGATTACCAGATGTGAATTCTTAATTGCCAGAAGTGGAAGCATAATGGTTTCATCTAAACAAATGTCGGGAAGAAGAATGAATTTTTATCCAGACATTCATATTGTAATTGCTTATACTTCTCAGTTGGTAGATGATATGAAGCAGGCTTTAAAACAAATAAGAGTTAAATATTCTTCTTTGCCTTCAATGATTTCAAAGTCATCAACTTTCAATAATTCAGCATTTTCTTTGTTTGCCTTTTCCACTACTGCGACTGCTAGAGGGTGCTCCGAATTATTTTCAAGCGATGCAATCAGGGACAGCACATGATGCAGCCTGTCGCTTA
>CAZYEM010000032.1:0-23327 GCA_964646395.1 uncultured Bacteroides sp. | reverse complement strand
TTGAGGTACTTCTACATTTCCTACCTGACGCATACGTTTTTTTCCTTTTTTCTGCTTATCCAATAACTTACGCTTACGGGTTATATCACCACCATAACATTTAGCAGTAACATCTTTTCTGACAGCTTTAACCGTTTCCCTTGAAATAATTTTTGAACCAATAGCTGCCTGAATGGCAATATCAAACTGTTGGCGGGGAATTAATTCTTTCAGCTTTTCACAAATTCTTTTTCCAAAACTATAAGCATTATCCTGATGGATAAGTGTTGATAGTGCATCAACAGGTTCTGCATTTAAAAGAATTTCAAGACGAATTAGTTTCGCAGGTTTATATCCTGATTGGAAATAATCGAAAGAAGCATAACCTTTTGAAATACTTTTTAATTTATCATAAAAGTCAATAACAATTTCACCTAAAGGCAATTCAAACGTAATTTCAATCCGGTCTGAAGTTAAATAAACCTGATTTTTAATGATACCTCTTTTGTTAATACATAAAGTCATTATTCCACCCAGATATTCTGATTTTGTAATTATATGAGCGGTAATAAAAGGTTCTTCAATATGTTCCAAATGATTAGGATCGGGCAAGCTTGAAGGATTATGAATTTCAATCATTTCTCCTTTTGTTGTATAAGCTTTATAAGAAACGTTTGGAACAGTAGTGATTACATCCATGTTAAACTCTCTGTCCAATCGTTCCTGAATAATTTCCATGTGCAGCAAACCCAGAAAACCGCATCTGAAACCGAAACCTAAAGCTGCAGAAGATTCAGGTTCAAATGTAAGCGAAGCATCGTTAAGCTGGAGTCTTTCTATGGAATTTCTTAATTCTTCATAATCATCAGCATCAATAGGATATACACCTGCAAAAACCATAGGTTTAACATTTTCAAAACCATCAATTGCTTTTTCACACGGTCTGTTTACATGAGTTACAGTATCACCAACCTTAACTTCCTTAGATGTTTTTATACCTGAAATAATATAACCAACATCGCCGGCTTTTAAAACATCTTTAGGTTCTGGTTTAAACTTTAACACACCCACTTCATCAGCATAATATTCTTTTCCGGTTGCGAAAAATTTAACGAAATCACCTTTTCTTATTTCGCCATTCATAATTCTAAAGTATGATATAATACCTCTGAACGAATTAAATACCGAATCGAAAATTAATGCTTGTAATGGGGCGCTTTCATCTCCTTTTGGAGCAGGTACTCTTTTTATTATTGCATGTAATATATCATCAATACCATAGCCGGTTTTTCCACTTGCCTCAATTATATCTTCTCTGTCGCAACCAAGTAAGTCAATAATCTGATCTTTTACATCTTCTGGCATTGCAGCATCCAAATCAATTTTATTGAGAACAGGAATTATTTCCAGATCATTGTCTAATGCCAAATAAAGATTAGAAATTGTTTGAGCCTGAATACCTTGAGTTGCATCAACAATTAAAAGTGCTCCCTCACAAGCCGCAATAGAACGTGAAACTTCGTATGAAAAATCAACATGCCCCGGAGTATCAATTAAATTAAGTTTATATTGTTCACCTTCATAAAAATAATCCATTTGTATGGCATGACTTTTAATTGTGATACCTCTTTCTCTTTCCAGATCCATATCATCAAGAACTTGAGCTTGGGAGTCGCGTGCCGAAACCGTTTTTGTAGTTTCTAACAATCTGTCAGCCAGTGTGCTTTTTCCATGATCTATATGGGCAATTATGCAAAAATTTCTTATGTTTTTCATCTATGCAAAAATACGAGTTTTTTTTAAATTAAATACAACCTTTATTTTATTCAATATGTCTAGATTTTAACTTTTATTTTAAAAATAATTGTAATTTTGTAAATTATAAACTAACTTTTTAATTTTAACATGAAAAATCATGGAACATCATTAAGAAACATACTCCTTGTAGTTTCTTTGTTTTTATTCTTAGCGGCACAATCTCAATCCGTTAAACCTAGCGCAAGATTATACCAATCTTACAGTAAAGAATATATTGATAACTTATTAAAAACAAAACCTGAGCAAATCAGCTATCTGAATTACTTTTTAGATAATTCGTATTATGTTGTAAGCCTTAAATCAGAAAAACCAATTGAAGGCATTGACATTCAAACATTAGAAAACACATTAAGTAAAGCAAAATTTTCAGAAATCAATTATGAAAAGAATACTTTTAATATTTTGAAATATAATTTCTTTTTTGGAGAGTATTCTGCATTAACCTATATATGGAAAGAAGCAGGCATTGCAATTGTATTGCGTCCAGAAAAGCATATAAAAGAGGATTTTAAATTACTTAATAAATAATATTAAAGGAATAATAAAATGAAAAAAATAATTATTTTAAGTTTTTTATCTTTTGTAGCTTTTTATGCAAAAGCACAATATAACATGGTAAACAACAATGGACAGACCATAAATATATGTGCTGCTGATTTTTACGATAATTCAACAGGTAACTATGCTGCAAGTGCGAATCAAACTTTAACTTTTAAAGCAAATACAGTAAATAGTGGTTTGAAAATGAGTTTTAATCAATTTGATGTTCATACTTCAGATACTTTATATGTATATGATGGACCAACAACTGCTGCACCACTTATAGGCAAATATAATAATACCAACTCATTATCTGGTGGCAATAATATTGTTCAGACTAGTATTTATAACTCTACAAATGCAACAGGAGGAAGCTTGACATTCCAATTTGTAACTAATGCTTCTAATCATGCAGCTGGTTGGTTTGCATCACTTGCATGTATTCCTGTTTGTCAATCTATTATAGCTCGTTTAGATTCTTTAACAAATGATCCTCTGCCAAATGATAGTAATTATTTAGATATTTGCTTAGGCGAACCTATTACTTTTGCAGGAAAAGGATTATTTCCTCAAAATGGAATTATCTATAACCAAAGTAATGCCACATGTACTTATAACTGGGATTTTGGAGATGGAACAACTGGAACCGGACAAGTTGTTAATCATACATATACACAAAGAAGAGGGTATGATGTTATGCTGAAAATTACTGACAATATTGGATGTGTCAGTACAAATGCTTTGGGAGCAAGAGTTAGGGTTGCATCTTTTCCAACTATGCATATAAATCAACTTCCCGAAATGTGTTCTAACCAAACTAAATTAATAAATGTTGGTTATATGCAGAACTCAACAGTTGTAGTTGAACCTATTGGATTTACTCAAATATCAAAACAAGGTTTCGATAGTACCATGTTTATTCCTGATGGACCAAACTGTCCAACTCAGGTTTATAATACTTTTGTTGTTTTCAATAATTTTCCTCCAGGAGTTACCATCCTAAGTGCTACTGATATCCTATCTATATGTGTAAATATGGAACACTCATTTGCAGGTGACTTAGGTTTTAGAATTTATTGTCCAAATAATCAGTTTGCCCAATTGGATCCAAATACTCATTCAGGTGGAAATTTTTTGGGATTACCTGCCGGAGGAGCAAACCATCATGCTCAGGATAATGGTTGCCTACAGCAAAACAATCCAGCAGGTACTGGTTGGAATTATTGTTGGTCAGAATTATATCCAAACAATAACATGACTTTTGATCAGCTTAGTTCAAGTGCAGCTGCAGGAACTGTAATGGTTGCTGGCTCAAGAACAATTGATAGTACAAATCAGATAAATCATACAAATTATATAATGCCTCAAGCACCATTGAGCAGTTTAATAGGCTGTCCTTTAAATGGAGTTTGGAATATCGAAATTACTGATGATTATGGTTCGGATAACGGATATATTTTTCATTGGGATTTGCAATTACAAGCTAATTTGATGCCTACAAACTGGACTTATAACGTATTGGTTGATTCTGTAATTTTTTCAGGACCGTTTTTAACTACTTTAACTGATACAACAGCAAGTGTAACTCCAACAGCAGGAGGAGTTTTTACATATAATATAGGTTTGGTTGACGAATTTGGTTGTATCTGGGATACTACAACAACTTTAAATGTTATTCAGATGCCAACAGTTAATTTGGGTAATGATACTGCATTTTGTTTTGGAAATAAAATTCCATTAAATGCAGGAAACACAGGAGCAACTTATCTTTGGGATACACCAACAGGTTTTTATTCTACTCAAATTGTTGAAACTTCAGATACTATTTTTCTTGAAGTTCCAAATCCATTGAATTATATAGTTACAGCATCTTTCACAAATACAGGCGGAACATTAGTGTGTAGTGACCTAGATACTATTGTAGTTACAATAAATCCAATGCCAAGCATAAGTTATAATATTGATCCTCCGTCAGGTGCTGGATGTGAACCATTATCAATTACATTCTCAAATGAAACTTCACCAGCAATTCAAAATTATTTATGGAATTTTGGAGATGGTACTACCGATACAGCAACAAACCCAACTCATGTTTTTACTGCAGGAACTTATACAATAGCATTAACAGCGACAACTCTGGAAGGTTGTACATCAACATCAACCATTCCTAATTTAATAAAAAGCTATCCTCAACCTCATGCTGAATTTTCTTGGGATCCAAATATAGGAGTAATTCAAGATCCCCATATTAATTTTACAAATCTAACAGTTCCAAATAATCCAAGTTTCTCTTATTCATGGAATTTTGGAGATGGAGGTGTTGATAATACAAAAGATCCAGTTCATATATTTGGTGCATTAGGTGATTATATCATAACTCTTATTGCAATAAGTGATAAAGGTTGTGGAGATACTGTTGCTCATACTGTTAAAATTATAAATGATATACTTGAATTTCCAAATATAATTACACCAAATAATGATAATTTTAATGACAAGCTAGTAATTAAAGGTTTATTAGACGGAGGTTATCCTGAAAGTGAACTGGTTATTTTCAATAGATGGGGTAAAAAAGTCTATTCTAAAAATAATTATCAAAATGATTTTGATGGAGAAGGTTTAGCTGATGGTGTATATTTTTATATATTTAAAGGAAAAGGAATTCTGAGAGAATCAGAACATAAAGGAAGTTTGCAAATTATGAGATAAAACTTTCAGAAATTTAAAGCAGAAGGCAAAAATGGTAAATTTAATTTATCATTTTTGCCTTTTTTTTTATGACGTAGATTCTATTAAATTAAGTTTTATCATAGTCACTTGCCTTGTTTTAAATTTATTATATATTTAAAGGGATTCTGAAAATAAGATTTTTTGAGGCGAGCAGGATTTTAAAAACGCAGTTTACTAATGTAAATGCTATGTTCTAAGCTTGTTGAAGTAAGGATTTTGAAAATTGAAGTTCAACGAAGAAAGGCCATTTCAGAAGTCCTGTTTATTTAAAAATGAGTATTTTGTGCAATTAGTCGATAATAAAATAATATTTATGGAATTAAATAATTCGTAACTGTTTTTTTTAATCTTTTCTTAAGAAACTAATTAATCTTTTTTTTTAACAGATTAAATTTAGTTTATTTTGATTATTTATAAGTCTTATATTGTGGATGTTAGGTGGTTTTGTGATAGTAAGATAATAATTATTTATATAAAAATTCATAAATTTATAAATTAATAAGCTTCAGATTAAATAATAATGTGTAAATTAGCCGAATATTTCAATATTATAATATGAACAAAGGAACAGTAAAATTCTATAATGAATCGAAAGGATTCGGATTCATTAAAGACGCAAATTCAGAAAAAGAATATTTTGTACATTCTTCAGGATTAAAAGACAATATCAAAGAGAATGATGAAGTAACCTTCGATCTTGAACAAGGGAAAAAAGGATTAAATGCAGTAAATGTTAAGCTAGCTTAGTTTTTCCATTATAAAACATTTATAATTTTAAGTCCAGCCTACGGTTGGACTTTTTTTATTTGTGCTAAGTATGCAACTGTCTGAATTGTATCATAATTAGTGAATAAAAGCTTTCAATATAACTGAATTGATATAACTATTGAATTACGAATTCTAGTTGAGACAATACAAGAACAAAAAATCCTGCCCACATAAATATGGACAGGATTTTTAATAATAACCTAAAACTGTATTTAAAATACTTAAAAAGAATGATCATCAGAAATATAATCATACATTTCCTGAGCATTATTATTATAAGGATCCAGTTCAAGTACTTTTCTAAACTCTTCTTTTGCCAAATCGTAATTAAAAGTACGCATATAAGTTCGACCTAAATGGTAGTGTGCAGAAACGTGGCGATTATTTTCCTTTACCAGTTTTTCGAAGAACGGTAAAGCCTCTTCATATCTGCCCGAAGCTTTTAATGCGATTCCAACATAATAGTTAGCCATTGTAGTATCGGGACATAATTCGAGTAATTTTTTGTAGCATTCAATGCTTTTTTCTTCATTACCCAAGTGATAGTAACACAATCCCATCCAAATGTAAGTCATTGGCATAAACTTGCCCGATTCTTCAATTCTTGTAAAGACCTCAACTGCTCTTGTAAAAAGAGTAGCCCTATACATTGCAACACCCATACGGTAATTTACAAACATACTTCCGGGTTTAAGCTCAAGTACTTTTTTATATGAACAGATACATTTGTTCATTTCACCAAGAATATAATAAAGACTGGCAACCTCCATCAATAAATGTGTACTGTCTGGAAATTCTTCCAGTTTTGTTTCAAAAATTGCTACAGCTTCCCTTATGTCGCCGTTTAATACATGGCTATATGCTTCTTCCAGACGATTATCTCCAAATTCTTTCATTGTTATTGTTTTTTAAATTTTCAAAGTGTAAAATTAAATAAAATATTATTACAAACGTTCCTTAATCGGAATATATTCTTGTTTTGGATAAACATTTTTATAAGCCGGACGGATAATTCGTTTTGCAGAGAATGTAAGTTCTTCAATACGATGTGTACACCAACCTGCAACTCTTGCCATTGCAAACAATGGTGTAAAAAGTTCTTTTGGAATACCAATGCATGAATAAACGAAACCAGAATAGAAATCAACATTAATACAAACCTGTTTCTCAGGACCATTTCCTTTAAATACAGCAACTGCATTAGGAGCTAATTTTTCAACAAGTTCATATAATTCAAATTCATCAATTTTTCCTTTTTCAATAGCCAGATCTCTTGCTCTTTCTCTTAAAAGAATAGCTCTGGGATCGGAAACAGTATAAACAGCATGACCTATACCATAGATTTTTCCACTATAGTCATTTGCTGTTTTTTCAAGTATTTTAAATAGATATTCATTTACTTCTTTTTCATCTTTCCAATCGGAGAGATTTCTTTTCATATCTTCCATCATTTCCAATACTTTCAGATTAGCTCCTCCATGCAAAGGTCCTTTTAATGAACCAATAGCAGCTGTTATTGAAGAATAAATATCAGTTTCACTCGAACTGGTAACACGCATTGTAAATGTTGAATTGTTTCCACCACCATGTTCGGCATGAAGTACAAGTGCTAAATCGAGTAAATCAGCTTCTAATTTTGTATAGCGTGAATTTCCGCCTTTTACAAGATATAAAAAGTTTTCAGCAGTACTCATTACAGGGCTAGGATAACGGATAGATAATGTTTTGCCCTGATAAGCATGACTCATTGCCTGATAAGCATACGCTATAATTGTAGGGAATTTTGCAATAATATTCAGGGTCTGTTCTATCATATTATGAACTGTAATTTCTTCAGCTCTTGGATCTAAGGTGTAAAGCCCTAATATTGAACGTGCAAGCATGTTTAAAACATCTCTTCCTTTCATCGATAAAATCATATTCTTTATGAATGAATCGGGTAATTTTCTTAACTGAGCCATGTGATCAGTAAAAGCAAGCAGTTCGTTTTTTGAAGGTAATTTGCCTGTTAGCAATAAATATACGGTTTCATCAAAACCATGACGATGATCATTTTTAAAACCATTAGCCAAATCTTCAATTTCAATACCTCTGTATAGCAATTTACCAGGTATTGCAACTACTTTGTCGCCTTCTTTTCTGTAACCTGTAACTTCTCCAACAGTTGTTAAACCTGCGAGAACTCCAGTTTTATCTTTGTTTCTCAAACCTCTTTTGACATCGAACTTTTCATAATGTTCGTTATCGATAACACAGGCTTTTTTTACCGATTCCTCTAAGTTTTTGAAAAAAATATTATTTTCCATATTATTCTTGTTTAATTATTTTTGTTTTACATATTTGAAATGATTGCATCAGCAAATTCTGATGTTTTTAATAAGGTAGCATTTTCCATCAATCGATGAAAATCATAAGTTACTTTCTTTTGATGTATAGATTCCTCTATACCTTTATAAATCAAATTAGCAGCTTCAATCCAACCCATATATTCAAACATTAATGCACCTGATAAAATAACCGAACCAGGATTAACCTTATCCAGACCTGCATATTTAGGAGCGGTTCCATGAGTTGCTTCAAAAATGGCATGACCTGTTTCATAGTTAATATTTGCACCTGGTGCAATTCCAATTCCGCCAACGATAGCAGCCAATGCATCAGAGATATAATCACCATTTAGATTTAAAGTGGCTATTACAGAATATTCTGACGGACGAGTTAAAATCTGTTGAAGAAAAGCATCTGCAATGCAATCTTTTACTATAACTTTACCTGCTTTTTCTGCATCGGTTTGAGCAGCTATAGCAGCAGTTTCTCCCTTTTCTTTGAGAATTACATTATATTGCTGCCATGTAAAAACTTCGTTTGCAAATTCGCGTTCTGCTAATTCGTATCCCCATTTCATAAAAGCACCTTCTGTAAACTTCATAATATTTCCTTTATGAACTAATGTAACTGAAGGAAGTTTTCTTTCAATAGCCAGTTTAATTGCTTGTCTTATCAATCTTTCCGAACCTTCCAACGAAACAGGTTTTACACCTATGGAAGCAGTTTCGGGAAATCTGATAGATTTTACTTTCATTTCATCTATTAAAAATCTTTTAACTTTTTCTGTTTCTGGTTTACCGTACATAAATTCTATGCCAGCATAAATATCTTCAGTGTTTTCCCTGAAAATAATCATATTTACTTTCTCTGGTTGTTTTACAGGGCTCGGAACTCCTTTAAAATATCTTACCGGACGATAGCAGGTATAAAGATCCAGTTCCTGACGCAAAGCAACATTTAATGAACGCATTCCACCTCCAACTGGAGTGGTTAATGGTCCTTTTATTCCTACAAGATACTCTCTGAAATCAGTTAGAGTTTCTTCTGGTAACCAGTTACCGGTTTTGTTAAAGGCTTTTTCACCAGCAAGTACTTCTTTCCATGCTATTTTCTTTTTCCCTGAATATGCTTTTTCAACTGCTGCATCAAAAACTCTGATGGAAGCTTTCCAAATATCAACACCTGTTCCATCACCTTCAATAAATGGAATGATTGGAAAATCAGGAACTGTAAGTTTATTATCTTTAATTGTAATTTTTTCTGCTATCATTATTTTTTTATTAATTGTTTAATGCTTTTTCAATTGGAAATTTAACCCCGACTTTTTCACCATCATTAATTAAATCATCAACAATAGGTTTTATTAAAGGTACTCCATGAATATTATTATATTTCTCATATTCAAATTCTTTTTGACCTGCAATCTTGATTTCATCTGATCCTACTGCTAAAGGAGAATTTTTAAGTAAATGAATCATATCATCCAATTGCATTTTAAAGTCTATTAATGGTCGGAAAGCTTCAATATTTATTGCCATAAAGAAATGTGCAACGCCGGTTGGATCAGGTTTTGAAGGAGATCCTACCTGGGTAAGATAATTTCCTCCTGAAAGGATTGAACATAAAATTTCTACTAGCAAAGAAAGCCCAAAACCTTTATAACCTGCAGTAATATCCATGCCACCCAGCGGAAGTAAAGCACCATGACCGCCTGGTTTAATTTTAGTTGGATCATCTGTTACTTGTCCATCTTCATCTATACCCCAGCCGATTGGAATTTTTTCATTTTTCTTTTCATATAATTGGATTTTGCCATAAGCAACAGCACTGGTAGCCATATCAAGTACATAAGGATATTCCTTGTAAGTTGGAGCTGCTACACTAATTGGGTTGGTACCCATTACAGCTGTTCTCCCGTAAGTTGGAGCAACCAATGGTTGAGAATTAGTCATGCAAATGCCAATCATTCCATGTTCGAGAGCCATCATAGAATAATATCCGGCAATACCAAAGTGATTGCTGTTTTTTACAGTAATTGCTGCCATTCCAGCATGTTTTGCCTTTTCAATTGCCATTTGCATTGCTTTATATGAAGCAACCTGACCACAACCATTTCCTCCATCAATTAATGCTGTTGTAATGGTTTCTGAAATAACTTTATAGGGAGTTGTCGGATCAATAAAATTTTTGCTGATTCTGTTTCCGTAATAGGAACCTAAACGTAATAATCCATGAGACTCAACACCACGTAAATCAGCGGAAATCAGAACATCTCCAACTATTTTTGCATCTTTTTCAGGTACACCTAATTTAGCCATATAGCGGACAACAAAGTCCATTAAATCTTCTTTCTTGAATCTTAGTTCTTTTTCCATTTAAATAAATTGTGTTAGTTGTAATTATTTTTGATTTGATTTTCTAATTAAGTTTAATGCACTTCCTGCTTTAAACCATTCTATTTGAGCACTGTTATATGTATGATTGGCCATGATTTTATCAGAAGTTCCGTCAGCATGATTTAAAACAATCAATAGCTGCTTGTCTGGAGAAAATTCATTTAAACCTAAAATACTAATTTTATCACTTTCCTTAATTTTTTGATAATCATCTTTATCTGCAAAAGTAAGTGCAAGAATTCCTTGTTTTTTCAGATTGGTTTCATGAATACGTGCATAAGATTTTACAAGAACAGTTTTTACATTCAAAAATCTGGGTTCCATAGCAGCATGTTCACGTGAAGAGCCTTCTCCAAAATTTTCTTCACCAATTACAATTGAACCTAAGCCTGCATTTTTATATGATTTAGCAACT
The DNA here is from genome assembly GCA_964646395.1 of uncultured Bacteroides sp. Taxonomy (GTDB): domain Bacteria; phylum Bacteroidota; class Bacteroidia; order Bacteroidales; family JACABE01; genus JACABE01. Next base: position 12,353 of record CAZYEM010000032.1, on the reverse strand, counting down.
TCCGGTACGGTATCATAAGTTGAAGTTAATTGATTAACAATATAATTGGTTTTGTCATTAAATGCATTTACTGCTCCAATCATATAATTATTGGATATATTTTCGAGATGTCCGCGATATTTCAACCAGATACCTGCCATTGAAATATGATCGGTTGTACATTTTCCTTTAGCTTTAATCAATAGTTGAAGGTTGACAAAATCGTTTCCATCCCATTCTTTAAAGGAATCAAGATTTTGCAATCTATCTGACATAGGATCAATGATAACTGAGATATTGCTGCTGTTACCTGATGATTTCTGATAACCATTATCCACAACTCCAAAACCATTTGGTGGTAAATCGAATCCTTTGGGTTCATTCAATTTTACTTCAATCCCATCTTTATTAATTAATTTGTCGGTTAACGGATTAAAAGTTAAAGTTCCAGCTATTGACATTGCAGTTACAATTTCTGGCGATGCTACAAATGCATAAGTATTTGGGTTTCCGTCAGCACGTTTGGCGAAGTTGCGGTTAAAGGAATGTATAATAGTATTAACCTCAGCTTTTTCGGCACCTTCTCTACTCCATTGACCAATACATGAACCACAAGCATTTGCAAATATTTTACCACCAATTTTGTTAAAAATATCAAAATAACCATCACGTTCAGCAATTGCACGAATTTGTTCAGAACCTGGAGTAATTGTAAACTCCGATTTAGCGGTTAATTTTTTATCTACTGCATCTTTAACCACCGAAGCAGCTCTCGAAATATCTTCGTAAGATGAATTGGTACAAGAACCTATCAAACCTACTTCTATCTTTAATGGCCAGCCATTTTTTTCAGCTTCCTCTTTCATTTTTGAAATAGGAGTTGCCAAATCTGGTGTAAATGGTCCATTAATATATGGTTCTAATTCCGATAAATTAATTTCGATAAGTTGATCAAAATATTTTTCTGGATTATTATAAACTTCTATGTCTGATCTTAAATTTTCTTTGTTTTTATTTGCAAGTAAAGCTACTTCAGCTCTACCTGTTGCTTTCAGGTATTTTTCCATTGCTTCATCATAGGCAAAAACGGAACAGGTAGCTCCAATTTCAGCACCCATATTACAAATAGTTCCCTTACCTGTACAAGATAGAGACTCAGCACCTTCGCCAAAATATTCAACAATACAACCGGTTCCTCCTTTTACAGTGAGAATTCCAGCTATTTTCAGGATAATATCCTTTGCAGATGCCCATCCATTAAGTTTGCCAGTTAGTTTGATGCCTATAAGCTTTGGAAATTTCAGTTCCCAACCCATTCCTGACATAACATCAACCGCATCGGCACCACCAACTCCAATTGCTATCATTCCCAACCCACCGGCATTAGGTGTATGAGAATCGGTACCTATCATCATTCCACCGGGAAAAGCATAGTTTTCCAATACTATCTGATGAATAATTCCTGCTCCTGGTTTCCAAAAACCAATATCATATTTGTTACAAACTGAGCTCAGAAAATCATACACTTCTTTATTGGTAACATTTGCAGTAGCAAGGTCTTCAGTATTACCTGATTTTGCCATTATTAAATGATCACAATGTACCGAAGATGGAACCGAAGTAGTACTTTTCCCAGCCATCATAAACTGCAGTAAAGCCATTTGAGCTGTTGCATCCTGCATGGCTACTCTGTCTGGTGTAAATTCAACATAATCAATGCCTCTTTGCAATGGAAACTGAATATTATTGTTATGCAAATGACTATAAAGTAGTTTTTCGCTTAGTGTTAGCGGACGATTGAGAATATTTTTTATATTTCCTATTTTTATTGGTAAACCTTCATAAAAGGTTTTAATCATTTCGAAGTCAAACAACATATTTTTATTATTAAATTATAATGATTGAGGCATTAATGCTTCTTTTACTAATTTAATAACAATTGAATAGCAAAAAATGTTTTATGATTTTTATCATAATTAACTTGATATTATATTAGAGGAAGTCCTTCTGAAAAGAATATAAATAGAGGCGAAAATATTTGATAATCAATTTTTTAAATTTATATTTTTTTATTAAATTGTTCGCAAATTATTCATTTATTATGATTTATTATTGTTAAGTTATATATAGGTTTAAACAATTATATTGTGTTTCATGCATAATTTATTTTTCAATTACCAGTAAAAATGTATTAAGAATCATTATATTTATAAGAAAAAACAATTACTTTTGTTTAAAAATAATTAAACAATTATAATATAAAACGATACAAAATGAAGACTAAAATTATTTTATTAAGCTTATTGTTACTAAGCAGTAGCATTTCTTATTCTCAGATAGTTAAGAGTATAGGTGTTAAAAGTGGAATTACCTTATCCAACCAATCGTGGGAAGATACGCATTTAAGCAACGATCACGTTTTTAATGCTTCACCCGGGTTTTACGAAGCTATTACATTTGATTTTATTGATAAAGAATACTGGCAAATTTCTGCTGATTTGGGTATTTACCAAAGTGCAAGCAAGTCAGAAATGAGTCCATTTCCTTCATATACTTTTGAGAACAATCCTACTTTTGATTTTAGATTTGGATTCATTACACTTAGTCCGGCATTTAAACTGAAAATTCCAATTAAATCATTTACCCCCTATATACTTTTTGCACCAAGGCTCGATTACTATTATTCAAAACTAAGCAATATGGATGTTACTTACTTAAATTTTGAGGTAAACAAACTTATTTATGGCTTTACTATTGGCGAAGGAGTGGCTTACAATATAAAGAATATCAGCATTTTTGCCGAATATCAGTTTTTTTATTCATTTAATAATATAATGGATAAATCGTTTTTCTATCAAAATAGCTATGGAGATAGTAGTAACGACAGAGTAAAAACCAACACGCATGTATTAAGTCTGGGTATTAAATATCATTTTAAAAAAGCAGAAAAACAAAGTGATAATCAAGTAATCAAATAAGTATAAAGTTATGAAAACAAAAATTATTGTATTATTCATAATGCTTTTATTAAGCTATTTCTCATATTCCCAAATAATAAAAAGTATTGGATTTAAAAGCGGTGTATCACTTTCAAATCAAAAATGGGAACATAGCTTGATGAGTTATGGTAGAACCTTTAATACTTCTGCTGGGTATTATAGTGTAATTAATGCAGATTTTATAAAAAAAGAAAACTGGGAGCTTGGAATTGATTTTGGATTTTATAAGAGTTGCAGTAAAAGTGAAGACGATCCTTATGAATTGAGTACACAGGAACAAGTTGGAATGACTGATATTAGAATTGGCTTTCTTACATTTAGTCCGATATTAAAACTAAAAACTCAACTCAAGTCATTTACACCTTATCTAATAGCAGGACCCCGTATTGATTATTTTGTATCCAGACTAAGTAATGATTTTGTTAAAGGAATGGAAGCTGATATTAACAAAACTCAGTTTGGTTTTAATATTGGTGAGGGTGTATTATATAACTTCAATAATTTTAGTGTTTTTGCCGAATATCAGTTTTTTTATAGTTTCACCAAACTGATTGACAAACCGGCTTTATTGGCATCACAGTTCATTAGCAGAGATGTTATAAAAATAAATTCACATATCATCAGTTTGGGTTTAAAATATCATTTTACAAAAAATTAGTACTATATAAATATAAAATGAAATCAAAATTATTCTTTCTTTGCACATTTTTAATATGTAGCAATTATTCTTATTCACAAATCATCAAAAGCATAGGATTAAAATCAGGGATTAGTTTATCCAATCAAAAATGGGAATTCAGTTTTATAAATAACGAAACAATAATAAATCAGTTAGCAGGTATTTACAATGTTATTACTATAGATTTTATTAAAAAACAAAACTGGGATTTAGCTGCTGATTTTGGGTTCTATCAAAGCTGTAGTAAAATAGATGCAAATCCATATTTGTTTTATGAAAATACCAGAGAATTTCAAGGAAATTTCAAGCAAAGATTTGGATTTTTAACTTTTAGCCCCATATTAAGATTTAAAACTCAAATCAAATCTTTTATACCCTATATTCAATTTGGTCCACGTTTTGATTATTACACATCTTTATTTTCTAATGAAAATGCTGATAGTTGGAAAAATGAAATCAATAAAACACAATATGGCTTTCATATTGGGGAAGGAGTTGCTTATAACTTCAAAAATTTCAGCATTTTAGCAGAATATCAGTTTTTCTTCAATTTTAATAAATTATTTGATAAACCTACAATTTATCCAACAGAAACTTTCAAGAGAGAGATAATAAAAACAAATTCACATATCATCAGTCTGGGATTAAAATATTATTTCAAAAAAATTGAATAAAAAAAGGCTGCCAGTTAATAGCAGCCATTTTATTAATTCCAAAGTAAAACCTTAAATAGTTCTGCCCGAATATACTTTAAGAGCTTCTTCCAGACATTTCATGGATGCTTTCAAATCTTCTACTTTCAACACATAACTGATTCTGATTTCGTCAGTTCCTTTACCTTTTGTTGAATAAAAACCGGTAGCAGGAGCTAACATTACAGTTTCGTTATTGTATTCAAAATCTTCCAATAACCATTGACAAAATTTATCGGCATTATCAATTGGTAATCTGGCTACGGCATAAAATGCACCTTTAGGATTCGGGCAAAAACAGCCTTCCATTTTATTAATAGCTTCAACAACTACATTTCTTCTTGTAACATATTCAGCAATAACTTTATCAAAATATGCCTGAGGAGTATCGATAGCTGCTTCTGATAAAATCTGTCCAAAAGTTGGAGGACTTAAACGGGCTTGAGCAAACTTCATGGCTGTAGTCATAATTTCTTTATTTTTAGAAATAAAGCAACCGATACGAACGCCACATGCACTGTAACGTTTTGAAACAGAATCAAGTAAAATTACATGATCTTCAATCCCTTCCAAATTCATGGCTGAAAAATGCTGATTTCCATCATAGCAAAATTCGCGATACACTTCATCGGACATTAAATATAAGTCATGTTTTTTTACAATATCTTTTAATGATTGCAATTCTTGTTCAGAATACAAATAACCTGTAGGATTATTTGGATTACAAATCATAATAGCTTTTGTTTTAGGAGTAATCAGTTTTTCAAACTCTTCCATTGGAGGTAAAGCAAAGCCGTTATCAATTGAAGATACGATTGGTTTTACGATAACTCCTGCTTCAGTTGCAAAACCATTATAGTTGGCATAAAAAGGTTCTGGAATAATAACTTCGTCACCAGGATCCATACAAACCATAAAGGCAAACAAAATACCTTCGGAGCCACCATTGGTAACGATAATATCGTTTTCGCCAATAGTAATGTTACATTTTTTGTAATATTCAACCAATTTTTTGCGATAAGATAAAATACCAGCTGAATGGCTGTATTCTACAACTTTAATATTGGTGTTTTTCAATACATTCATAGCACCTTCAGGAGTTTCTATATCTGGTTGACCAATATTTAAATGATAAACTTTACGTCCTTTTTTTTTGGCTTCATCAGAAAATGGGACTAATTTTCTGATAGGAGATTCTGGCATATTTCTGCCTTTTGCTGAAATTTGTGGCATATTAAATGGTTAATTTGGTTTTTATTTAAATTAAAATCCCGATAAGTGTGAATTATCGGGATTTATATGATTATAAGTGTTTTATGTTAGTGATTTACAGGTGAAGCGCCTGGATTTATAGCTTTTTCCGGCATTTGCTCAGCTGGTTTAGGTTCAATTTTACCAGCTATACTTAATACTACCCGATCGGTTTTTGCATTCGACATAACAGTAATTTGTTTGCTGATAATACCAATTCTATTTGTATCATATTTAACTTTAATAGTACCTTCTTTGTTTGGCATAATTGGTTCTCTTGTCCAACTTGGAACAGTACAGCCACATGAAGAAATTACATTTGATAAAATTAATGGTTCTTTTCCCGTATTTTTGAATTTAAATTCACAATTACCATCTCCACCTTGCTGAAGTGTTCCATAATCATGGGTGGTTTTTGTAAATTGAATATCCGGTCCGTTAGGATTTGATGGTACTGCTGCATTTTGGGCATTTGTTGTAATGATTGCAATTGCAAACATAATAATTGAAAATACAATTTTTTTCATTTTTTTATTTTTTTATTTATTTATTAAGTGAATTAAGTCGTTAAAAAATGAGATTACAAATTTATAAAGAAATATTTAAGTAACCATGCATTTAATAAATTTTAACTTCATGAACAATATTTGTGCCAGAGTGTTGATTTTTTTCTTAAAAAAACATATTTTTTTATTTGATAAAATATTTAATTGAAGTGCTAAAGTGACTAAAATCCAAATATTTAAAAAATAAAGTATAACCAGGAAATATTATTTGTTTTATATTAGTATTTTTATAAACAAATATTGGATAATAACGTTTTTAATATCAATGGTTAATGTCTTAAAAAAATAGTTTTAAATATATCAACATGAAGAACTTTGAATTTTATAATCCAGTAAAAGTAATATTTGGAAAAGATCAGATTAAAAAATTACCTGCAAATATTGGAAACCACAAACGTGTAATGATGATTTATGGTGGAGGTAGTATTAAGAAAAATGGAATTTACAATCAAGTAAAAGAAGTACTTAATGAGTATGAAATCTTCGAATTTGGAGGTATTGAACCAAATCCCCGTTATGAAACCGCTATGAAAGCAGTTGATATTATTAAAAAGGAAAATATCGATTTTTTATTGGCTGTCGGTGGTGGATCTGTGATAGATGCTACAAAATTTATTGCGGCTGCATCTTTATTTACTGAAGGAGATCCATGGGAAATTTTATCGAAAAGTAAAGTGGTAAAAGCATCAATACCAATAGGTACTATTTTAACATTACCAGCAACTGGATCTGAGATGAATATGGTAGCTGTTTTAACAAGAAATTCAACAAATGAAAAATTTGCTTTTGGATCACCATTTTCTTTTCCAAAATTTTCGATATTGATGCCTGAATTTGCCGCATCCTTACCAAAAAGACAAGTTGCAAATGGAGTTGTAGATGCTTATATTCATGTAATTGAACAATATTTAACCTATCCCACAGGCACACCTTTACAAGATCGGTTTGCTGAATCCATTCTACAAACATTAATTGAAGAAGGTTCAAAAGTGTATGAAAATCCAGCTGATTATGATGCAATGGCAAATCTGATGTGGTGTGCAACAATGGCTTTAAATGGAAATATAAGTTGCGGCGGCTCTTCTGATTGGTCAGTTCACATGATTGGTCATGAATTAACCGTAATGTATGATATTGATCATGCACGTACCTTGGCTGTTGTTTTGCCTGGAATCTGGAAAGCTTTGCGAAATGAAAAGAAAGAGAAGCTTTTGCAATATGCTCAAAGAGTCTGGAATATTCATAGTGGAACAGAAAATGAAAAAATAGATAAAGCAATTCAAAAGACAGTTGATTTTTTTGACTCTCTTGATGTTAAGACAAAATTAAGTGATTTTGATTTAGGAAAAGAGGCTATTAATTCCATAATTGACCGTTTTGAGAAAAGAGGATGGAAAGCTATTGGTGACCGTCAATTAGTTACTTTGGATATTGTAAGAAAAGCACTTGAATATCAGTTGTAAGTTGTTGTTATTCATATTTTAGTAAAAGATTGATTTTGATTATTAATCTAAAAAAGAAAAAATGCAGATAGCGTAAATTCGTTATCTGCATTTATAATATTTATTTTAAAATTGATGATAATATGAAAGTTTTATAAAAGAAAAGATTCTTTTTTTAATAAAAATAAATCTGATTTGAAATTATTTTAATACTCCAAAATACCATAATAAAAATAATGTGATTGCAATTGTGATTACATAAAATAAAATTTTTGAAATTGAGAGTTTTCTCCTTTTTGAAAATGGATCTATCAGGTTAAGTTTTGAATTTGCTGGTAATGAAGCTAAGTGAGTTAAGGTTCTTCCAAATATAATATTTATTGTTATTCGGGCATTAATTGCCCAGCCATTTGCATCAAGTACAGGAGCCAGATTCCGTTTTCTAAGTTTTAAGTATGCAATTACCATCGAAGGTATTGATATGGTGAGTATTATTCCCAAAAAAGCTAAAGGTATCTGCCACCATATAAGTTGAGAAATTCCTGTTAATATTGATATTAAAACAGTACCAATTGCTCCAAAAGCCAAGCTTATAGCTGCAAAAATACCTGCAAATTTTGCAATATCAAAAGATTGTAACTGCTGTTTTGATGCTGATTCTACTGTTGGAGACAAAGGGTTTGATTGAATAGATTCCGAAATTTCCGTACTCAGTTTTCCATTTGCATTTTCAATACCAGCTGTTGCTGTATCATGAATAGCTTTTTCTTTTGATGCTGCCATTTTTTCAATTTGAGTAGAAATAAACTTTGATAATTTTTTATATGGCGACCAGAAAGCTTGTCGGATACTTATCGGATTGTCGATAATATTGATAATAGTTGCATCCCAGTCAGTTCCTTTTCTGTCATAAAAGATGGCATTTCGTCCAACAGATATATTATCAATATCTCCATCAGTAAGAGCTGCTACAATCGTCATTTTTTCATTCTTTGTTTTTGAAAAACAATCGCAATATACCAAACAAATCCCACTCGAAGCAGCCATAAGATTATGCTTGTCGATATTATTCACTTTTATACATAAATCACAACAACGTTGATCGATATATAATTTCCCTGCTTGAAAAACAGCATGTGAATCAGGAGCGTAGAAATCGCTGAAATTTACAAAGTTTTTTAGCAACGTAAATAAATCACAATAAAAACGAACCATTTTATCAACAGTAAAAATATTATTAGCTTCATTTTCTAATTCCAAATCCTGCTCAATTAATGAAATTAAATCTTGTTTTTTGTTATTTGCTAATATCTCACGAATTGCTGTTAATCCTAAATTTTCAACATTATTACCAACTTTTTCTGAAATCCATCGGTTATAATCAAAAAACAGTTCATTTATACTTTCCCATTCCTCAATTGATAACTTTTCCTTATTTGAAAATATTGGAATTATTACTAGTTTTTTGAATTTTTCCAATGCTAATCTCCATGATGGATTAATCATTTTGTTGAGAGGAAGGTATTTATCGAAAGATATTTTTGCAATAGGAAGCAATGCAATTTCATCAAAACATGTTGAAAGATCTTTTGTACTTATTAATTCATACTGTGTTGTTAATAAGTTAAAAACGTCAACTGAACCTTCGTCAAATTCAGAAAGTCTGGTTCTTAGAAAGTAATCATCAATTTTGGATTTCACTAACAGATATGCATTCAATGCTTCTGCAGTGTTTTCTTTAAATGGAAAAACTTTTTCAGCATTGTTTTCGGCAAAAGAATACCAGTTTGAAAAATTTTCACAGCTTTTGTAAAACTCTTCTAAATGTGAGGATGTAATTCCTTGTTTGGAATTTCTATCTGTTTCAGAACCAATATTAATAATAATATCATTAATCAGTTTTTTTAGTTCCTTGTTGTCGGTTGATTCTTCAGTAATAATGCCATCACCATTAAATTTAGTATTGGCAAATATTGCTTTAATATCAGAGGTTTCTTCAACAGTAATTTCAGATTTATCCGGTTTTCCTAAGTTTACCAGAATCTGTTTTGCAGAAGCCAATAATATTTTTCCTTCTTCAGTTTGGTCGTTTATAGCAGAAAGTGGAAAGCTTTTTTTTTGCAGGATAATATCATCAGGATTATTAATAATTGAAGTTATCCAGTTAATAGCTGCAATGACTTCTGGAACTCTTATTCTGTCATCTTGATCAGTGTCAATTAGTTCGAGTGTTTTTGGATTAATTTCCAAACCATGAACAGGGCAACTTAATGCTGTCCATAATTTTTGATCAAGATTTTCGAGTGAAACAATATCTGTTCCTGAATTCAGGTTTACTCTGTTAACTCCACCAACACGTGAAAATTGCCAAATATGAGTTACATTATCTAAAATACTTGTTTTTTTTTTCTGATTTAAATCACTTGATTGATTTTCCATAAAAATGATTGTTATGTTTCTTATTACTAATTGCTTTGTACTTGAATTATTTTCTATTTTAAATATATTATTATCTTTATAATTCAGAAATGATATTTCAGAATTAGTACTATAAGGGGGGCTAAAAATTAGATTTTTTGAGGCAAACAAGATTTAAAAAACGCAGTCCCGATTTATCGGGATGAGGTTTAAATTGAAGTTCAACGAAGAAAAAGCAATTTTTAGAAGTCCCGTATAAAATTTACAAATTCTTAAATACCATGATAATCGGATAAATCATTCCCGCAATCAACATTAAAGTGATAAAAGGTCTGTTTATATTCTGCCATTTGTAGTTCTTGTTTTTTATTGCATCTAAAGCATGATTAAGGCCTGAAAAAATAAAGAAGAAAATAAATGCAAAAAAGATTGTAAGTTCAGCATATATACCCCAATTGCAGTAATATACAATAATTGCAACAACTGCATAAGATAACAATGCAATAGAAGATTGTTTCTGATAATTACTTCCGGTTTCAAAACCTTTATTTTCAGCTGATTTTTTACCAAAAAACAAGCCTTCAAGTCCCGAAATTCCAGCAATTGCAGCAATAATTACAGGAATCATAAAATGAAGTTGAGCTATTGGATTATATCCGGTTTCGAAACCAATATGATAACCCCAAAAAAATGTAATACATACGATTACAATTCTTAACAGATCCAGAATATTTAAAAACATATCGTAAATTTTAAAATGATTATTTGAAACTTCTGAAATACTTTTGTTCAGATTTATAAACTAAAGTATTTATATCTTGTTTTCATTTATTAAATTCTTCTTATAAATAGTTAGTTATAAATAATGAAACAAAAGTGAACACTATATTAATTAACAAAAATAATAAAAAACAATGATAAAAATGAGTTTCAATTAAAAAACATAGTTTAGATTGCAATAATATTTAAATATAAGAAATTTTTTTTTTTTATTTATAATAGTCAACCGAATCATTTATAAAAAAAAGTGCAAATAAAATACTTGTAAAATATTTTGACTTGGAAAAAAATGCAAACCGCTATCTGTCAAAAATAATTATCTTTGCAATAAAAAAGCAATATTATGTCAAAAGAAAAATCAGCACAAAAAGAAGAAAAGAAAAAGTCTGAGAAGAGCTTAAAGGAAAAACGAGCTGAAAAAAAAGCGAAGAAAGAAAATAAGAAACACGAATACTAATTTTCCTGAAATCAGATTTTTACTTAAAATTGATGAAGTCCTTCCTTTTTCAAATGGCAGGGCTTTTTTTTATTATTATATTCAAGAAATTAATAAAAATTCTAATTATTTGATTTCAGAATGCTTAATACAGCCGCACTTATCACAGCCGCAGGGTTTTCTAAAAGAATGGGAAGCCATAAGGCATTGTTAAATTATAATAAGGAACAAAGTTTTCTCGATAAATTAATTGATACCTATTCCGAATCCGGATGTGGAAAAATAGTAGTAACTATAAATATTGATTTATTTAATAAGTTGAAAGATAATAAAAATGAGAAAGTTATATATGTTCTTAACAATAAACCTGAATTAGAAAGGCTTTATTCAATACAGCTAGGTTTGCAATCTGTTGGAAATTCTGATTATTGTTTTATTCAATCGGTTGATAATCCATTTACTCAGCATCAATTGCTCAATAATTTATTTATTCATAAAAATTATGATTTTTATTTGGTTCCAACTTTTAAAGATAAAGGCGGACATCCGGTTTTAATCAATAGAATGATAATAGATTATATTTGCAATACTGCTTTGAATAATATGAATTTTAATGATGTGTTAAAGCAATTTAATAGAAAAAGCATTGAGGTGGATGATGAAAGTATCTTGTATAATATCAATACAATAGAATCATATCATCAGTTAATTAATAAATAATAAGATGGTGTTGGGAAAACTAATTTTGAATATTCCTATAAAGCATTAAATTTTAAAACTATACTGTAAAATTATTTATTCTAATGAAATTAAACTAAGTATTTATTTAATTGATAATCATATTTTTAGAAATCCCGTTAAACAGCAGTTGCTAAAAGTTCGATGTCAAAAGTGTTGATTTTTTCACCTTTCAACCATTCAATTTCAGTTTTCTTACTTAATATTACAGGCATACGTTTCTTGGAATTATGAATTTTACTCATTAATTCATTAGCTTCGGTAGTAAGAATTGTATATGTTTTTATTAATTCTCCTGTAGATTTATCAATCCATTCACTCCAAAGTCCGGCAAAAGCAAAAGCTTCATCATCGGGTAATGTTATCAAATATT
>CAZYEM010000031.1:0-23515 GCA_964646395.1 uncultured Bacteroides sp. | reverse complement strand
GTGTTAATCCATATATTTACACTCAACCGTAATATATTAATGAAAATTTCAAAAAGCCTTGCTAATCACAAGGCTTTTTTTATATACACAATTCATCAACTTTGATTTATAAAAGGTGGGGAATCTTGTTTTATAATTAGTTTATACTATAGTCACGAGTGAGGAGTAGGTATTATAAATGTTTATATGTCATAGTCATGAGTGAGGAGTAGGTATTATAAATGTTTATATGCCATAGTCATGAATGTAAAATATGAAATATATTGTCCAGAATGTTTGAATTATTTTGTTTAAACACAAAATAAAAGATTTAAAATGAATCTTCATAACAGATATTTAAAAACTTTTTAATTGATTGCATGGGTTATCCTATTATTTCTTGTAAATTTGTAACTTATTTTGAAACATAATATGCTAAGAAAAATAGTTTTTTTATCCTTAATCTTAATATTTCCTTTTTGTGTAATTGCACAGGATACAATAACTTACACAAAATATTTTTATGAAAATGGGGTTCTTTCGAGTGAAGGCAACTTACGAGATGGAAAACCCGATGGATATTGGAAAACCTACAATGATAAAGGAATATTGATTTCGGAGGGTAATCGGAAAAATTTCGAATTGGATAGTTTGTGGAGATTTTACAATGAAAATGGTAAACTTACGATGGAAATTAATTATCTGAAAGGTAAAAAAGAGGGAATCCGTCGTTCTTTTCTCGATAAGGAAACAATTGAAGAAAACTTTAAAGCTGATGTAAAACAAGGATTTACAAAATATTACTATTCAAATGGAAAAATTAAAAATATCATTCCTTTCGATAATGGATTGGAACATGGTATTTCGAAAGAATTTGATGAGGATAGCATAATAATTTCACTTATCGAATATAAAAGAGGTTTGGTTACCAATCGCGAAAGGATTAATCGTAAAGATAAAAAGGGCTTAAAACAAGGTTATTGGAAGACTTTTTGGGGAAATGACAAAACCAAAACAGAAGGCTATTTTATTAATGACAAGAAAAATGGATTTTTCAAGACATTCTCAGTTGAAGGAAATTTACTGACAATAGAGAAATATATAAATGATGAACTGCAACTCGATGTTCCTGAACTTAGAAAGCTTGAAGTGAGAACTGATTATTATCCCGACGGAAAAATTAAAACGGTGGGTAGTTATAACAATGGATTAGCAGAGGGAGTTAGGCGCGAATACCTGAGAGACGGCTCAATAGCAGAAAGTTACATCTTTAATAAAGGCAAAATAATTGGAAAGGGAATTGTTGACGAAACCGGATTAAAGCAAGGACAATGGACAGAATACTATGAAAATGGAGCAAAAAAAGCAGAAGGGAAATATAAAGATGGAAAGAAAATAGCCTATTGGAAATTTTATTATAAAAACGGGCAGTTGGAGCAAGAAGGTCTATTTAATGCAAAAGGGAATTCGGAAGGTGAATGGAAATGGTATTTTGAAAATGGCAAAGAATTGTTGGTAAGCAATTTTCAGGATGGATTGGAAGAGGGATTATTTGTTGAATATGATGAGGCTGGAAATGTAATTACAAAAGGTGAATTTATTGAAGGACAGGAAACAGGAGCATGGTATTATAATATAAATAATTATATATCGCAAGGTATATATGTTGAAGGGAAAAGAAGTGAATTATGGAAAGATTTATTTCCAAATGGAAAAACTGCTTTTACAGGAGCATATATTGAAGATAATCCGAATGGAAAACATAGTTATTATTGGGATAATGGGAAACTCAAAGAAGAAGGAAATTTTATAATGGGAAAACGTGAAGGCGAATGGAAAAAATATGATGAAGAAGGTTTACTCTTTGTCAGAACATTTTATAGAAATGGACGAGAATTAAAATATGATAATGTTCCCCTTGATCCAAAAATAGAAGAAGACGATCAATAGATCTCATTTTCTTTAAGCACATTTTATTGTTTAATCTAATCATTGGATTTTACTAAATTTGTAAAATCAAAAAGTTGAATTTGCGACTTGAATTCAGCAATTGCAGTTCAACGAAGAAAAAGCAATTTTCAAAAATTCAGACAATTAATTATTGCAATTATATTTCTGTTTATGAATCATTTCGAAGTAACATAATCAACTAATAATTTAAAGATTTCATTATATTTGGTTAATGGAAGTTTCTGAGGAATATCATATACATTATGATATTCAGTAAATTCACTTCCCATAGCATATATAAAAATTGACGGAACTCCTTTTTCATAAAATGCACAATGATCACTATTACAAGACTCTCCTCTTTGAGCAATCGTTTTTAAATATCCATTTTCTTTATTTATTCTTTCAATTTTTTTAAATTGTTCAACAAACTTTGTTCCGTTGACTATAGTAATTCCCTCGCTTCCTGTACCAACCATATCAATGTTGATAAGAAATTTTATATTTGTCAATGGAAATAAAGGATGCTCAGCTAAATAATGCGATCCTAACAACCCGGATTCTTCGCCACTAACCAAAACAAAAACAATTGAATAATCGGAAATTCCCGATGTATTTGTTGAGAAATATTTTGCAAGATCCATAATCATAGCAGTTCCACTTGCATTATCATTAGCTCCGGGAAAATATATATTTTTTCCCATTTGTCCCAAATGATCGTAATGTGCAGTGAAAACATAAAATGAATCAGGATAAAGTTTCCCTTTACAATATCCGATTACATTTCTGGTTTCATAATCTTTAATAAATTCAGCCTCTATATTTACATCTATTCTTTTTATCTTTTTTGGCAAAGAGTTTCTTAACAGATTGATTCTGAAACAATCATTTTGCCTTTTCCCATCTGAAGTCCCCCAGCTAAGTTTTCCATCATTTATAAAAGCCAAACCTGCAGATTTAAAAGCATTATTAAATCGCAACGAATTTATAAACTCAACAACATCCTTTTCTTTAATGTTTTGCTTATCAATTAAAACAATTTTTTTTGTTAAATCTTTTTTCAGGAATTTATTAAAATCTTCTTTTACTTTAATATTTGTACTGTCGAGTCTTATTACTTTGTATGAACCTTTAGCTGAAGGTGATGATAATGATACCATAAAATCAGTACCTGCCTTGAGTTGATTTTTGCCAATATTTACATCCAATTCATTACTTAAAGTATTTGTAGATATCTTATAATTCTGAAAATAATTGTCATTAAACTTGTTAAGATTCATTTTAGAAAACTCTTCTGCAATGAAAAATGAAGCATTCTGAGCTCCATTTTGAGTATATGCTCTACCAAAAAAAGATCCCGAACACAATGAATCAATAATATAACGTGCGTATTGCAAATCCTGTGATTGAACTTTAATAAATGATAAAATCAATAATAAATTAAAAATAAACTTTTTCATTATACTATTTTTTGTAAAATTAAAAATGTTATAAGATATTCATTAATTGCTCTTTAATCTTTTCGAGTTCATCTTTCATTTGAACAACAATCTGCTGAATATCAACATCATTTGCTTTCGAACCAATTGTATTTACCTCCCGTCCAATCTCCTGACAAACAAATCCTAATTTTTTTCCTTGAGATATTTCTGAATTCATTGTATTTTTGAAATAGTCCAAATGTTTTTTTAGACGTGTTTTCTCTTCTGTAATGTCTATTTTTTCGAGATAATAAATAATTTCCTGTTCAAAACGATTGTTATCTATTTTTGAGGCTTCGAGCATATCATTAAGATTCTTCCATAATTTATCTTTAATGGATTGAATACGATTGCTTTCAAATGGTTCAACAGAATGCAGCAATGATTCAATTAATGCAATCCGTATTTTGAAATCCTCAGCTAAAATTTTACCTTCATTCAATCTAAACTCATCCACATTAGAAATAGCATTATCAATTGTTTGTTTTAATGCAAGCCATTCTTCTTCACTTATTTCCACTGTATTCGTATTGTATATATCTGGCATACGCATTATTAATGTAAGTAAATCAGTTGGACTCTCATTTAAATCTTTTGCAATTTGCTTCAGTTCGTAATAATGGGCTTTCATGACATCCCTATTTATCGAACATTCTGCATATCCACCATTATTTTCAATATTAATATACATATCAATCTTTCCCCTTTCTAAGCGGGATGTTAAAATGGTTCTGACTTCGGTTTCCTTTTCCCGATAGAAAACGGGTAATTTGGCATTAATATCCATTTGTTTACTGTTTAATGTTTTAATCTCAACAGTAATTTTTTTATTTGGTAATTCACAAAATGCTTTTCCAAAGCCAGTCATTGATTTTAGCATACTAAAAATATTAATTTATCTACAAAGATACGGTTATTTTGAAAATATGCTTTCAAAAAACGAAACTTATGTAATCATTATTAAAGCTTTTTAATGAACTGATTGAAAACTTATATAAAAAAATTATATAGATTTTAGAGAGGTTCAATAAATAAGATTTTTTGAAGCGAATAAGATTTTAAATGTCACAGTTCCTATAAATCGGGATGAGGTTAAAATTGAAGTTTAACGAATAAAAAGCAATTTTTAGAAGTCCCAATATCATCATGAAATTAAAATGATAGTATCATTCTTCATTGTTTGAAAGCAATTCTTTAACTAAATCTGTTTCAAATCCTCTGGAAATTGCATAATTGGCTATTTTTGCATACATCTTATATTTATTCTTCTCTTTAATTAATTTCCTTTTTTTTGAAATAATATCTTTTAATGTCTTTAAATAATCTGTATCGTCTATGGAAGCTAATGCTTTTTTTATACAATAAATGCTTACTTTATGAGCTTTCAGTTCATTTTTTATTTTTACTTTTCCCCATTTTTTTATTCTGAATTTTCCACTTGCAAACGCAATGGCAAAGCGCTCTTCATTGATAAAATTTTCACCAATTAAATCAACGATGATATTTTCCACATCCTCTTTATGTAAACCCCACTCATAAAGCTTATCTCTTACTTCTTGTTGGGATCGTTCCTGATAAACACAATATTGTTGTGATTTTATGAAAGCTGTTTTCTTATCGAATATCTTTTTAACTTTTTCTTTGTCATAAAAGTCCATAAGTTACTTTTTAACAATATTATACAAAGAATCCCTTTCAATTGGAATTCTTCCTACAGTTCTAATTAATTCTCTCATTTCATCGGATGACATCGAAGGATTTTGTTCTTCTGAACCAGCTAATGAATAAATTTTCGTAGAATCGTTAATTGTTCCATCAAAATCGTCAACTCCGAATGACAATGATAATTGAGCCAACTGCTTACCTGTCATTGGCCAATAACTTTTTATATGAGAGAAGTTATCGAGAAAAATACGTGAAATGGCATAATTTTTCAGATCTTCAATCACTGAAACTTCTTTAATTTCGGACATTGTGTTGTTTTTACGCTTGAATTTCAATGGAATAAATGCATTAAAACCTTGCGTTTTATCTTGTAACTCCCTCAAAAAGTTCATGTGTTCAGCTCTATGTTTATATGTTTCAATATGACCATAAAGGATAGTAGCATTACTTGGTATTCCTACCAAATGCAAAGCTTCATGAATTGCAAGCCATTGTTCTGCTGTGCTTTTCGAAGAGCAAATTTCCAGTCTTAATTCTTTATCAAAAATCTCAGCTCCTCCTCCTGGAATAGAATCCAAACCCTGTTCCTTTAAATATAAAGCACCTTCAGTAATTGAGATATTCGCTTTTTTAATCATATAATCGATTTCGACAGCTGTAAATGCTTTTATATGCAAATGTGGAAACTTAGTCTTAATCTGATTTATCATATTTCCATAATAATAAATATCCCTGTATGGATGAACTCCGCCAACAATATGCACTTCCGTAATTGATTTATCAGCTTTATCGATCATATCAATCATTTGATCAATAGTATATTCCCAACCGTCACCACCTATTTTTTTGGAATATGAACAGAATTTACAATTATGAATACAAATATTTGTAGGCTCCAAATGTAAATTTTTATTGTAATATGTATAATTTCCATTCTTACGCTCCCTTACATAATTAGCTAAGATTCCTAAAACACCTAAATCTGCATATTCATATAAATCAACACATTCTTCAATGTTTATCCTAATATTATTTAATACTTTATTTGTGATATTTATTAGCTTTTCTTTAATTACTGGGTCTGTATGTAAAATTAATTTTTCAATCATTTTTTAAAAATTTATTAGGATTTTACCATTAAAAATACTGGTTTCGGTAATTATTCTTATCAGATAAACTCCATTATTAAAATTATCAACATTAAATGTTAGCAGTTTTTCTTGTATAGTTGAGAAATTATAAGTAGCAACTTCTTTTCCTATCAAATTGAAAACAGAAACTGAGAATTTTTCAAAACTATTGTTTTTTAAGTCAATGCACAACTTTTGAGTTTCTTGATTTACAAAAATATTCACATCATCCCATATATATATATAATTGTTTCTCAACAATGTATACGAAGTATCTGGTGAAACTACCTTTAATTCAACATCAAAAAACCCAGGTTTCGAATAAGTTATACCTTTAGGATTTTTATTTGTAGATGATGATGGATTCCCATTCTGAAAAGACCAATAATACTCGTTAAAATTTCCAACAGATTTGTCATAAAAATCAATTGGTTCTCCTACCTTAGCCTTAGCTGTATTTGTATAAAAATCAACTTTTTTATAAGTGATTGCTTCTAGGAACAATGGATTAGAACCAACGGGATCGAGCCATTCCTTTAGGTGTTCGCTTGAAGAAATTCCATTTTTATCCCAATGCCAGTTAAATTTTCCAAAATAATCCGGTCCAATTAAATTACTGCAATCTGAATCCCCTCCGGTAAGCGTTCCAGCAATTCTTTTTTTTGAATTAAAGATTGGAGAACCAGACGAACCACCTTCTGTTACACCATATCCATTAGAAGTAGGTTGCCATTGAACCCTCCAGTGTGATAATAATGAAAAATCCACCCAATAGCTCGTTGCCAATGGGGTTGTATAAGTACTTATTTTTTTTATATCACCAGCCGGATGATGTATGGTAACACCTGACAAACTTGAGTCTTCAGTTCTATCCCAACCCAAAAAGTAAGGATTATAATCTTGCGGAATCTCTTGATTAAGTAAAAGCAACAAAAAATCGGAACCTGAATTCCCTCCATTCCCTCCATCTGATACCTTAACAGCACCAGTCATACTTTTTGAAGCCAAACTACCTTCACTTGAGGGATTAATGCATGAAGGAGCTTCATAATTAAAGTAAAAAACCCATTGATTAATATCAGAAACCGATGCACCCGATTCACAATGATCGGCAGACAACAAATACGGCTTAAAATCTTGTAAAGTATTATTAACCAATGATCCTGTACACCATTTTGAACTTCCTCCTACTTTAACATTTATTCTTACAACTCCAGCTTTTTCGTTTTGCCAATTATCACCTTCAGAACAGTTTACGTTAACTTCACAATTTCCTGAAGACCCAAAACCATACTTCCATTTATTGATAAAAGAAATACCACGATAAGCATAATTAATTTCTGATATTTCAATTAATGCTGAATCCTTAACAAAATTGGGTTGAAAATATTCTAAATTAACAACATCACCCTCAATAAGTTCTGTGGAAAACAAACCACTTTTGCAATTGTTTTTATCTGTAAAAGCACCAATAATCTGAGTTTTATCATCATTATACAAAAATAATTTAGCACCCTCAGGTAAGTAAAATTTGCTAAAATATAACGAGGTAGCTAATGCATCTTTTGCTTTAATTCTAAGTTGCCATATTTTATCCCCATTATTTAATATTGTCCATGTTCCTGAATTTGAAATACTTTTATTAACTAATAATAATATTCCCATTCTATACGCTTCCCCTTTTTTATCAGAGAGTTCATCTTCTAAAACAGTTTGACTCAAATCTGGTTTTTGTAATTCAATAGTCTGAACTCCTGACTTATTAATGTTAAATGAAGAAGAAGGAGGAAAACCTCCTTGGCTTATTTGGCAAAATGAAAAATTACTAAATAAGAGAAAAAGAAAAAAATATATAATTCTTAAGGTATCCACAATTTCTGATTATTAAAATTCAATTTTTTCACCTTGCTCCGGAAAAATATATTTTACATTTAAATTATTAGCATTTTCCAGCTGATATTTAATGGTATTAGTCATATTTATATCCGAATTTACACTTGGTTTAATATGTGAAATAATAATTTTCAGACCTTTAAGTACATTTTGAGTATCTCTTTCGTTAACTTTTTTAGCTAATTGATTTAATTCTTTTGTAAGTAAAGATGGATTTAAATGACCGTAAAGCATATCCTCAGGTTGTTCATTCGGATAAGAACATTCAATCATAATTGCATTTAATTTTCTTTCGCGTATTAAAGGTGCTATTCTATCCCATATTACAGATAAATAGTTATTTCTTTCAGTTTCATCTGAGCCTGTATCACCAAAATACAAAAAATAATTTTCATTTGATCTAATTAGAAAAGCAGATGATAAATAGTTGTTATAATGGCTTGTATAAAAAGGAGTAACAGAAAAATTAGTTTCATTTACAGGATGTTCATTGTCTTGTGATAAAGCAATATATTTAAACTTTTTTATAGGTTCGCCCTCCCCCTCTGAACCAAAATTAGCGGCCACAGTCCAATTAAAAATAAACTTATTGAGATTTTCGATGGTATGTTGCATTCCATAAATATATTTTCGGTTATCATCGGGTGCATTTATTACAAGTGCAGCAATATGGTCTAAATGAGTATGAGTAATTAAATATCCTTTAATATAATTTCTCATAATAAATACTTCCGGTTTAAGTTTTTCAGTTTTAGGCAATTTGAATTTCCCAAAACTTTTTTCTTTAAGAGCAATTTTAATCCCATTATATAATGTTCCAGCATCCAAACAAATGTAGTTATCTGTTTTCAGATCTGAAAGCATATAAGAAGAGAGATTACCTTCATAACCACCACTATTACCTAACACAATACATTTAAAAGCTTTATTCTGAGCTATGAGATTACTGGAAAGTAATAATAAAGTTAATAATAATACGATATAATGAAATTTATTTCTATTCATGACATTTATTGCAATTTGTTTATAATCTATAATTTAGATTAAATAAAATACAAATATTAAGTATATTATAATTAGTTAATCCAAATTTTTTTCCTACATAATTAGAACAACAAAAGTATAAAATTAGTTTGAAATATATTTAAAGCTATTTGATTTATATGAACTTTTTTAATAGATTAATGTTATAATAAGCAAGTAACACATTTATTAATAAAACATTACATAAAAATGAAAAGCGACATTAACATTGCTCATGAAATCAAAATTAAACCTATAGTTCAAATTGCCAAAGAGTTGGGAATTGAGGAAGATGATTTGCAATTATACGGAAAGTTTAAAGCTAAACTTCCATTAAAATTGATAAATGAAGAAAAAATGAAAAATGCTAAATTAATATTAGTTACTGCAATTACTCCAACGCCTGCAGGTGAGGGAAAAACGACTACTTCTATTGGTTTAACCCAAGGATTAAACAGAATTGGCAAAAAAACCACAGTGGTATTACGTGAACCTTCATTAGGACCGGTATTTGGAATAAAAGGAGGTGCTACTGGTGGTGGTTATTCCCAAGTACTTCCAATGGAGGATATTAATCTTCATTTTACTGGTGATATTTCTGCTGTTGAAAAAGCACATAACTTACTATCAGCATTGATTGACAATAACATACAAAGCACGAAACACAATTTGGGTTTAGATCCCCGAACTATTCGTTGGAAAAGAGTTATGGATATGAACGAAAGATCTTTACGTGATATTATTATTGGTTTAGGAGGTCCGAAACAAGGTGTACCTCGCGAAACTGGATTTGATATTACCGCAGCTTCGGAGGTTATGGCAACTCTTTGTCTGGCAAAGGATCTGGAAGATTTAAAAAATAAATTAGGAAATATATTTATTGGATTTACATTTGATGGAAAACCAATTTATGCCCGTGATTTAAAAGCACATGGAGCTATGGCAACTTTGATGAAAGATGCAATTATGCCTAATTTGGTTCAAACGATTGAAGGAAATCCAGCAATAATACATGGAGGCCCATTTGCAAATATTGCACAAGGTACAAATTCAATAATTGCTACAAAAATGGGATTAAGTTTTTCTGACTATGTAGTTACTGAAGCCGGTTTTGCTTCGGAATTAGGTGCTGAAAAATTTTTCAATATAAAGAGTCAATATGGTGGTTTATCAACTAATGCAGTTGTATTGGTTGCAACAATCCGTGCATTAAAATATCATGGCGGAGTAAAATTAAAAGAACTGAATTCTCAAAATCTGGATGCCTTAAAATCTGGATTAGAAAATCTGGAAAAACATGTTGAGAACATACGTTTTTATGGAATTTCTCCTATTATAGCAATTAATAAATTTTCTACCGACACTCCTGAAGAAATTGAATTAATCAAAGCTAAAGCAGCAGAACTAAACGTAAAAGTTTCATTGGTTGAAAGTTGGGAAAAAGGTGGTGAAGGTTCAATAGAACTTGCAGAAATGGTTGTAGAATCTGCAAATTGTTGTGCAACCTGCTTTAAACCATTGTATGATTTCAACTGGACTATTGAAGAGAAGATAAATGAAATTGCAACTAAAATGTACGGAGCTGACCATGTTGAATATTCAGTACAAGCAAAAGTTGATATTACCAAGATTAATGAATTAGGATTTGGGAAACTACCTGTTTGTATTGCCAAAACACAGAAATCATTATCAGATGATCAGTATCGCAAGGGAAGACCTAAAGGTTTTACTGTTAAAATCAGAGAAATTCAATTAGCTTCAGGAGCAGGATTTGTGATTCCAATTGCTGGTACAATTATGAGAATGCCTGGATTGCCCGAAGAACCTTCGGCAGAACTAATTGATATTGACAAAGATGGAAATATATCAGGTTTATTCTAATCAAAATTAAAATTTCAGGAAGGGTTAATATATTTGTATTTAACCCTTCCTTTTAATAACATACAAAAACAATTAATTTTTTAATTACTAATTTTCAAGTATTTGCTTTTAAATTAGTTTGTTTTTTAATAACCAATTTATATACAATTCACAACTCTTATTTTGCTTTTAATAACTTATATTCGGGAAAGTTAACTGTAATTGTAGTACCAACACCTAATTCACTTTTTAATGAAATATTACCCTTTAATAAATCAACAGATTTCTGAATTATTGTCAATCCCAAACCTGTTCCATCATAATTAATTACATTTTTTGCTCTATGAAATAAATTGAACAAGTGTTTTTTATCTTCTTCCGGAATACCAATACCAAAATCAGAAACTTTAATTTCATAAAATTTCTTATGATACTTCATTGAAATATCAATTTTAGAGCCCTCCTTGGAATATTTAACAGAATTAGAAATGAGATTATTAAGAATTCGCCTCATTAATGTTTTCTCTATCATTGAATATTGAGGTATATTTTCTGTTATAAATGTAAATTTATGATTTTTTCCTGTACTCTCTTTAAATTCATCTATAATACTTTCAACAAACTTTGAAAACTCATCCTTTTCAAAACTAAAATCATATTTATCAGCTTCTATTTTCTCTATAAGTAATATATCATTAACCATTTGAGTTAAAACTCTGGTCGCCTTTTTAATTATTTCATAATGTTTGCTTACTTTTTCATTTACTGGTTCTTTTACTTCATATCGTTGCAATAATTCAGCTGAACTGTAAATAGAAGTTAATGGAGTTTTAAATTCATGAGAAACTGTAGCAACAACTCTGGATTTTAATTCATTTAATTCTTTTTCCTTTTCTAATGCTTTGTAAAGATTATGCTCAACTATTTTCCGTTTATTTATTTCATTTTCAAGTTCTTTATTCTTATTTTTTAACTCAATAGTACGTTCTGACACTCTTGATTCCAATTCTTCATTTATTCTTTTTAATGTTTCTTCTGCTTTTTTCTTTAATGAAATATCCCTAAAAGTTATGATGTATCCTTTTATTAATTTATTTTCATCTTTCAAAGGTGCTATTGTTTGATTTATAGGTAGTAAAGAATGATTTTTTGAATAAAGTACTAAATCTTGATTCTCTTCATTATATTGATAATGTGCAAGTAAAGATGCGAAATTTTTAAAAAAATCATTAGAACCTTCTATTTTTACAGGATAGATTTCGGAAATCTTCCTGCCTTTAATATCTTTCAAAGAGAAACCAGTTAATTTTTCGGCTTCTTTATTGATTAAAGTTACGTTATCGTCTGTATCAGTAGTAATTAATGCATCTCCAATACATTCCAGAGTAAGTGCCATTAATTGCTCATTTGCTTTTAACTTTTTCTCTAGTGAATCCCGATATAAAGCCATTTCGATAACAGTAAAAAGTTCTTGCTTTTTAAATGGTTTTAAAACATAACCATTTGGTTCAGTTTTCAGAGCACGTTCTAATGTTTCTGAATCAGCAGCACCGGTAAGATAGATAACCGGAATATTTAAGGTTGTTCTAATACGTTTTGTAGCTTCAATTCCATCTATTTCACCTGGAAGATTGATGTCCATGATAACAATATCGGGGTTAAATTCAATTGCCTTACTTATAGATTCTTCTGCAGTTTGAGCAATAGCAACAACCTTGTATCCCAGTCTGAATAAAGTTTCATTAAGAAATTTTGCAGAAATAGAATCATCTTCTGTAATAAGAACATTTATTGGCATGTGAAAAATATTTATAAAAAATTTTATCAAATATACTTATTTAATTTGAAAAAAATGTAATTTCGTAAAAATTTTAATTTTATGTCTGAAAAAATATTAGTGATTGAAGATAATCATCAGGTAAGGGAAAATATTGTAGAAATTCTCGAAAGTGAAAAATACTTAATGTTTCAAGCTGAAAATGGAGAAATAGGTATAGAGATTGCTAGAAAAAATCAACCTGATTTAATTTTATGCGACATAATGATGCCAGAAATGGATGGATACCAAGTTCTTGCAGAATTAAGACGAAATATATTAACTACAAATATCCCTTTTATATTTTTAACAGCTAAAGATACAAGAGATGATATGAGAAAAGGTATGCAAATGGGTGCCGATGATTATATTTCCAAACCTTTTACGATTGAGGAACTGATTCAGGCAGTGCAAATCCGGCTAAATAGGATAAGAGAATTCAGGAAAAAAAGTGAACAAAAATTAAACGAACTTACTTTAAATCTGGGTGCCCCTATTGCTAAAGAAATTTCCGAACCATTACGAGCTATTATAGGATTTTCAAGTATGATACTTACAGAACATAGTCAAATGCCAAAGAACGAAATTGTTGAATTTGTTTCTTTAGTATATGATGCCGGTATGAAACTTAACAGGATCGTTCTTAAAACATTATTGTTTTATAGGTTGGAATCTCTTTCCATACAAAACGGGGATTTACTTGAAATACATGAAATGTCAACTTCTAATGTTAAAAAAGTTACAGAAGAAGTTTGCAAGGAAATTGCAGCAAATTATAACAGAGTAGATGATTTAAAATTATCACTTGAAGATACTTCTATAAAAATACCAGAACAGTTTTACAGAGATTTAATTAAGGAAATGATTGAGAATGCTATTTTATATTCTCCAAAGAACTCATTGATAAAAATTGTTTCGGGAATTGAAAATAAAAAAATGTATATTTCAATAATAGATGAAGGAATTGGCATGAGTGATGAACAAGTTGCTGAAATTGGTGCCTATATGCAATTTAATAAAGATTTATATAATCAATCAGGAATAGGCTTAGGAATTACAATTGCTAAAAGAATAATTAAACTTTTTGATGGAACTTTTATTATCAATAGTAAACATGGTATGGGCACAAATATAAAAATTACACTTAATATTATCTAATTCAATTACATATAAATTGCTAAATAGAGATTTTTTTAATTGCACTAATTTTACTGAATTGTAATTAATTTCTTATGATTAGATTGTTTCCTAAAATCCGAAAGGATATTTATTCGTTTTTTATTATTTGTTGTTTACACTAATTTTCATCATCATACATAATGAAAATTCATTTAAATAGTAAAATTTGCAGGTAATAATATTATGTTTGTGGATTTAAGGTATTTCTAAATATTTTTAATAAAAATATAGATTTACCTGATTAATTCATTAATCATTTCTGTTTTTTGAGTTCTACCATCAATAAAATTTGATTTAACTCTCACATTAATATCATATTCAGGGAAAGAAATACTAAGCATTTTTTGTATTGAAATCTGCATATTTCCTAATAAAAAATCAAGTTTGGTTAATGAGTTAAATGGAGAAATAATAAGAAAAACATCATTTGGTCCAACTGTTATAATATCTCCCGATAATGAAGTATTTTTAATAAACTCTCCTATTTCTTCAACCAAATTAATAAACCTGTGCCCAAGTCTATTTTTATCATTAATAGAAATATCTATTTTTATTTTACCAATAGAAACAGGAATGTTTGTTGTTTTTGTTCTTTGTATCTCATATTCCAAAAATGTTGTAAACGTTGTAAAAGAAACAAAACCACTCACATTGGGTTCTGTCTTCTCCACCACTTTTTTTACATCACCTATAGCCATTTTAATTCCATTTTCAGTAATTTTAAAACTATAAATATTTACATTAATCAGCATTTCAGGTGTTGTAATATTTCTGCAATTAAAACAAAAAACATTTTTATTTGACTCCCTGAATAAATGTTTACAGTTATTGCAACTAAATGTTCCTGTAGGCTTTGTATAATCAATGCCAAATTTCCATAATCCTTTTTCGCAATTAGGACAAACTAATTGCCGGGGATTACCAAATGCCTTTTCCAAACCAATATACCCACAATCCAGATGATGAATTAATCCCTCAGCAACCAGATTATAGGAATTGCATTTTGGACAAACTTCTCTGAAATTTAAAAAGCCTGAATTGCAATTTTTACATAATTTAACCTTATCAACAAATTGATTCAGAAACAGTTCCTGATCAACCATATTATTTAAAAATGCAAGTAAATCAACCGATTCTTCAACCTGATAATGACCACTTATTAACGGATATTCATAACCAATATGAGATTTACTATTTAAAACAGGAGTAAGTTCATTGTTTCTTGTATAATAAAATCTGAGAAGTTTATTTAAAATTCTGGATTCAGTAGATGTAGCCTCTATAATCTTCAAATTATCACGCCGTTGACCTATAACAGTTGTTTTTTCAATAATTAAGGGATCATTTATTGTAGATGTAATTCCATCGCAAAGTTCAGAAGAAACGGCATCAACCTCTCCAAATTGGGATAAAACAAACACAGGAATTAAATAAATTGATTCTATTAATGATAACCTAATACTTCTTATAAATTTATTACATCCTTCCTTGTCACTATAATCCAAAACAATAGCATCACAAATTACAATATTTTTCAGATCCTGCAATTTATAATCAGAAATAAGATAAATCTCTTTATTTGCTGAATTTGTGAGTTTTCTGCCATTAATTTCAGAATACATATTTGGTTTTTAATTAGTAATTCAAATTTAAATCAATTTACAAAAATAAGTTAAATGTTCAGAATAGTAAAATAATAAATTCATTTTTATTAAAAAAAAACATAGAGTGTTCATATATTATATATTACAAAATAATAAACAATAAATTTTTATAATATTTATTAAAAAACAAGATTAATTTTCAATATCATTAATAATTTCAAAAAAATAAAATAAATTTGCAAAAAATGAGTTATTAAACTAAAATTTTGCTTTGATCCGGAAATATACATATTCGTTACTATTTTTATCAATAGCTGTTTTTTTTGTTTCATGTTCAACAAAAAAAAGTACGCTATCAAGAAGGTTATATCATAATCTAACTGCTCATTATAATGCTTATTGGAATGGAAATGAGAGTTTAAAAGAAGGAGTTAAAGAACTTTCGATTAACTCAAAAGAAAACTATACAAAAGTATTGCCAATATACCAATTAGGCAGCAAAGAAGAAGCTCAAAAAATTAACCCTCAAATGGATAGAGCTATTGAAAAAGGTGCTAAAGTTATTAAAATGCATTCAATATTTATTAAAGGAAAAGAACACATTAATTGGATTGATGATGCATATCTAATGATTGGAAAAGCAAATTTTTATAAACATGACTATAGAGCAGCGATGCGTACTTTTAATTTTGTTATTAGTCAATATAAAAATAATGCAATAAAATATGATGCAATGGTTTGGTTAGCTAAAACTAACACACAAATAGGCGAATTTGGAACTTCTCAGTCATTTTTAGATCAGGTAAGAAATAAGATGAATGATGGTGATGCTCCAAAAAAGCTGGAAAGAGATCTTAATATGACCTATGCTGATTTTTATCTGAAACAAGATAATTATGCACCTGCTATTGATTATATAATTCCTGCAATCAAACAAAACAGAAAAAAAGATACACGTACCCGCTTAAGATTTATTTTAGCTCAAATTTACCAGCGTAATGGTGATTTAACAAATGCAACTGAACTTTATAAAAAAGTTATTAAGAAAAACCCACGTTACGAAATGGCTTTTAATGCAAAAATCAATCTTGCAATGTGTTATGATGCATCAACCGGTAACAGCAAGGATTTGATAAAAAAATTAAATAAAATGCTGAAGGATCAGAAGAATAAGGAATTTCAAGATCAGATTTATTATGCAATCGCTGAAGTATCAATTAGAAATAAAGATTTTGATGCTGCTATAAAATATTTAAGATTATCGGTAAGCAGCAGTGCTGGAAATAATTACCAAAAAGCTATTTCTTCTTTAAAATTAGCTGATTTATATTTTGAATTGCCTGATTATGAAAATGCTCAAGCATATTATGATAGTACGGTTATGTTTTTACCCAAAGATTTTCCAAATTTTGTTTTGATAGAAAGTAAAGCAGAATTATTAAATGAATTGGTTAAAAATATTCAAATTGTAAGAGTTCAGGATAGTTTGCAAGCTATGGCAATGATGAAACCGGATGCAAGAGAGATGAAAATAAATAATGTGATTGCAGCTATACTAAAAGAAGAACAAAAACTAAAAGATGAAGAAAGTGCCAATCGTCAATCCCTGAATGTTTTGCAAAGTTCAATACAAAAATCAAGTGGATTAGGAAATAGCCCAACAGGAGCTGGTGAATGGTATTTTTATAATACCTCTACAATGAGTTTTGGTTTTTCTGAATTTAATAAAAAATGGGGTAAAAGAAAATTAGAAGATTTATGGCGAATCAGTAATAAACAGACTTTTGATTATGGTGATCAAAATAAGGAATTATCTGATAATGAATCTGAAGAAAAAGATAAAGACACTTTAAAAGATTCATCAAATCCGAAGAATAAAAACTTCTATTTAAAAAATGTTCCTTTAACTGAAGAGAAAATGAAAAAATCGAAAGATAAAGTAGAAGAAGCAATTTTTAATATGGGATATATTTATTATGAAGGACTTAAAGATTTAAAGAAATCAGAAGAAGCATTTGATACCTTATTGATTCGCTACCCTGATGGAAAATTTATTTTAAAATCTTATTATCAACTTTTTAAAATTAATAGTGATTTAGGAAATAATGTAAAAAGAGACTATTACAAAGGATTAATCATAAATAAATATCCCGAAAGTGATTATGCGAAAATTATTTCCGACCCAAATTACTATAAAGAAATTCAATTAAAGAATAATGAGGTAAATCAATTATATGAAGAAACTTACAAAGCATTTATTCAAGGAAATTATTCAAAAGTAATAAATAATCACATAATTGCAACCGAAAAATTTAAAATAACACCTTCTTATCCAAAATTTGAATATCTGAAAGCATTATCTGGAGGAAAACTTTATGGAAAGGATTCATTGGTAAATTCTTTGAATTTAATTATTACAAAATATCAAAATAACGAAATTGTTCCAATAGCTCAAATGGTTCTCGATTATTTAAATAAAGGAAACGATGTAAGTTTATCAACAAATAATTTTTCGGAAGACAAAGGAAAGAATAAAGATAAATCAACAAAGAAAAAAAGTATAGAAAAAACTGAAAATGAAAACCTTAAAGTTATCGACAAAACAGAAATTAAACCTATTTTACAAGATACAATAAAAACTCCAGAAATACCAATAAATCCATCTCTTTTATCAACATATACAATAAACAATAATTTACCCCATTTTTTTATTTTACTCATTGATGCAAGCAAAGTAAATATTAATGTACTGAAAATAAAAATATCAGATTATAATAGAAAATATTATTCAAATAAAAATTTAGAGATAACAAGTTTTATTTATAAACAAAACATTCATTTAATATCAGTTACTCAATTTGCAAATGCTGATGAAGCTTTGTTATATTATCAGGCTATTAAAGCAGATGAATACATTTATACCCCATTAACATCATCAAATCCTATTGAAAATGTAATTTCAAACGAAAATTTTAATAATCTGATAAAATTAAAGGATATTGATGGTTATCAAAGTTTTTTCAAAAGTATTTATCTGAAAGATAAGTAGTAAGAAGAAAAATTTTGTATTATAATAAAAAAGATGTAGGTTTGTACATTATTTGTTTAAGAAAATTTTTAGGAAATGGCAAAAGTTAATGAAATAGATTCCTCATCCATCAATATATTAGGTGCAGGAACCATAGTAAAAGGAGAAATTTCAGCCAATGGCGATTTTCGGATTGACGGAACCCTTATAGGAACAATAAACGCAAAAGGGAAATTAGTTGTTGGAGCTACCGGCAATGTTGAAGGTGAAATCATTTGTCAGAATGCTGACTTTTCAGGAAGCATAAAAGCAAATGTTAATGTATTGGAAATGTTATCATTAAAATCAACATCCAAGCTTATTGGCGATATATCCGTTAACAAACTTTCTATTGAGCCAGGTGCTCAATTTTCAGGTTCATGTAATATGAATTCCGGAAAAAATACAACTTTGTTTACTCAAAAAAATGAAACTGAAAAATCCTAAGAAATCTTTAAACGATTATACAAAATATTCAACTATTGCATTTCAAATGGTTGCTATTATTTTAATAGGAGTTTATGCTGGAGTAAAATTAGATGAATGGTTAACTGATGGAACTCCAATTTTTACACTTATCTTTTCATTGTTATCAGTTTCATTGGCAATATATTATATGATTAAAGACTTTATTGGAAAATAATGAATTCACTTTATCTTTCTTTTTTAAAAAAATTAGTTATTTATACAATCATTATCAGTGTGCTTGTAATTGGATGTATGTATTTATTACCTGATAATTTTATTTCTCCAACATTGCCCTATTTATTATTATTTTTCTTTTCTTTAACCTTACTATCTCATTATCTTCAAATAAGAAGTGTTGAAAAAAGTTTTTCCAGATTTACATCTAATTATATGCTGGTAACTACATTAAAGCTATTTACTTTACTTATCGTACTATTATTATACGTTTTTCTAAATAGAAATGATGCGATTCCATTTATTATTAGTTTTTTTATATTCTATATTTTATATTCAATTTTTGAAGTAATTGAACTTCAAAATATTAAAAATAAAAAATAATTTCATTTAAACCAATATCTCAATAAATAATCAAATTACTAAAATTAAAACAAAAAAAATGAGAACATTAAAAATCGTAGGAATAATAGCGATTCTATTATTTAACTTTCAGTTAAAAGCTCAGGATCAAGACAAAATCAAGAAAACTCCTGAAGAAAAAGCAAAAAATCAAACAAAAGCCATCAATAAAGTTTGTAATCTAACAGATGAACAATTTCCAAAAGTTGAAAAGATAATTCTTACTTCAAATTTAAAATTAAATGAATTAAAATCAAACAAACCAACCCAAAGAGGTGAGAAAATAAAAGAATTTCAAGCAATAAAAGAAAATCAGGATGCTGAAATGAAACAAATTCTATCTTCTGAACAATTTATGAAATATCAGAAATTATTAAATGAACAAATTGAGAAGATACGTGAAAGAGGAAAAGGTAAAAGAGATGGAATTATTGAGAATTTAGAAAATTAATACATTCTTCTAATTTTATTTTTTCAATTATTTTATTTAGAAAAAATATAAAATATTCTTTGTATTCAAAAAAAAATATCTAAATTTGCAATTCAAAATATCATTAATTTAAATTTAAAAAAATCATGAAAAAATTTTACATTTTATTATTAGCTTTTATTTTTTCAGCTACTATTTTGTCAGCTCAAACAATAAATGAAGGATTTGAAGGTACTTTTCCTCCAACTGGTTGGACAATTCAAAGCCCTGATGGTGGTTCAGGTTGGATGGACACATTAGTTGGTACAACTCCTATCCCAGGTTGGACTGGTGGTGTAATAACTGCATGTCCTAACGGAGGATTAAGTTTAGCATATTGCTCATGGAATACTGGTGGTGCAACTTCTAATGATCAATGGCTTATTACTCCACAAATAACTAATGTTCCTGCAAATTATTCAGTTAGCTTTTGGATGAAAAAGTATTTTGCTTATTCAGATGCTGTAAATATTAAAGTTTCTAGTACTAATAATTCTGTTGCAAGTTTCACTTCTACTCTTGCTGCAATAAATTTTACTAGTGCTGCTTCTGATAGTGGTTGGATTAGTTATGAATTTAACCTTTCTGCTTTTGCAGGACAAAGTATCTATATTGGTTTTCAAGAAACAGTTGCAGATAACCAAGCAAATGGAGCTGCAATCTTCTTAGATAATGTTGTTGTAGGATCATCAAGTTCTATCAATGAATTATCTTCAAAAATATATACAAACCTATATCCTATTCCAACTAAAAACAGCTTAACAATTGAATCTTCAAATGTTATAAATAAAGTTAAAGTTGTAAACATGGTAGGTCAGGTTGTTTTTGAAAAAATAATTGATAGCAAATTATCAAAAATCAACACTTCAAACTTTGAATCAGGTGTTTATTTCATACAAATGGAATATGCTGAAGGCTCAATAACAAAAAGATTTATTGTTGAATAAATTCTGTAATTTATTTACATAAAAAAGGGCTGAAAATTCAGCCCTTTTTTTATGTGATTATTTATATAACCATCAAGTTACAACCTCTAATATCGCTATTATCAAACCTACCAGAAATCTCAAAAGATTCGTCAATAAAAGATTTTCCCAAATCCTGAGTAGCTATAAAACAACATGTATCTAGATTTGCTAAATCAATGATATTTATTCCTCCGGTTTTATTACATCCCAATAATGAGTAAGGATCATTTGTATCTCTAATTAATATCTTCATCCATGGTGGCGTTTTAAATATCCCATTTCCATTGGAATATGCTTGTGAAAACAATTCAGTCATTCCATATTCCCCATGAATTAATGAAACATTAAAAGCTAACTTTAATTTTTTATGAATTTCTTCTTTAATCATTTCTTTCCGTCTTCCTTTCATTCCTCCAGTTTCAAAAATAATGGCATTAGGAATTTCAACTGGAAATTTTTCAGCTAAATCTAACAATGCATAAGTAACACCAAATAAAATTATTTTTTTATTTTCATTATTGAGCTTTAATAATTTTGAAGAAAGATTTTCGAGAGTATAAAGATAAAACCCACTTTCATCATTTTCAGTATCTTTTATTAATCTATCAATCATATATATAAGAGAAGAATGTTTTTGTTCAAGATAACTTGGTAATAGCGCTAGTAAACAATAATCCTTAATATTTCCATAAAAATAATTAAAACCTTTTAAAAAACTTTGTTCATAAATATTTAAATTAAAAACATAATGTTTACTCTTGTCGATGCCAGAAGTACCACTACTTTCAAAAAAAAAATCAGGAATTTTATCTCCACATATAATTTTTTGATTTTTAAACAATTCTATTGGAAGAAAAGGTATTTTAGAATAATGATTTATATTCTCTATTTTAAAGTTGCTAAAATCAATATATTTTTGATATATTTTATTGTTTTTATATTGAAATTGAAATATTTCCAATGCAAAAGCGTTAAACTCATGAATTGAATTTAATTGGAAAATTTTATTTATCAATTTATTTGATAACATTTATTATATAAATTAATGAATTTTTTAGTAATTTTATGCAATAAAAAGATTAATTAAATTCTATACAATATGATATATGATTAATCTGTTTATTCATTCAAATATTAATACCTATGCCAAAAATATTAACATCAAAATTATACATTTTTCTTCTATTAATTACAACTTCAGGAATTTTTTCTTGTTCAAAAGAAAAAGAATATCCAATAATACCTATTATTGAATACAAATCTTTTTTGTATGACTATTCCTCTCAAAAAGGAAATATGGTTATTGGTTTTACTGATGGCGATGGTGATATTGGATTATATTCCAATCAGATATACCCACCTTTTGACACTACGAGTATTTATCATTATAATTTTTATATTAATATTCAGGAAAAAATAAATGGATCTTTCATACCTTTAGTTATTTTCAATCAAATAACCCAACAAAATGATACTGTAACATTTAAATACAGAATCCCCTATATTGAGCCAGTAAGTGCAAATGGATCATTAAAAGGTGAATTCTCAACAAAACTTGATATTGATTTAATGCTTCCCTACTTAAATTCAGATACCATAAGGTTTGAAACCTATATTTACGACCGAAAGTTAAACAAAAGTAATACAATCGTTTCTTCAGAGATAATTTTTTGATATGAATTAAATTTAATAAATAATTAATAACAAATATGATACAATGGCAATAATTAAAATAATTGAAGAACAAAATGCAACAGGTAAAGTTGCAGAAATCTACAAAAAGATGCTTGATTCCATGGGATTTATACCAAATGCTTTCAAAATATTTAGTTCAAGCGAACATGTACTTGAATCACAATTTAATAATCTGAATTATTTTTTCAGACATACCAATTTAAGTGGCAAATTATTGGCTTTTATACGTTTAATGGTTTCTGAAAATGAAAAATGTGAATATTGTGTAGGAATCAATTCAGGAATCTTATTTCAATACGGAATTCCCCCTGAAATGTTGAAAGAGATAATAAAAGATCCGGAAACAATTCCACTGGATGATAAAGAAAAAGCGATGCTTTTCTTTGTTTTAAAGATAGTTAAAAATTCAAACTCAATTCAGCAAAATGATATGGATATGCTACATCAACTGGGTTGGGAAGATAAGGAAATATTAGAAGCAACTTATCATGGCACATCACAAGTAGCAGCAGATATGATGTTTAATGCTTTTAAAATTGATTTGGAAAAATAAAAAATATTTTTCATAAAAAACAAAAGCCTGATTAGTTTATACTAATCAGGCTTTTGTTTTATTAAATTAAATTTATTATCTGATTACAACAACTTTTTCAAATAAGCTGTTATTTCCTGAATCTAATTTTATGAAATAA
>CAZYEM010000030.1:3217-23774 GCA_964646395.1 uncultured Bacteroides sp. | reverse complement strand
AAAAAGAAAACGAATCTACTTTTAAGTTTATTTTAAATGAACTTAAACCAAAAGGGAAATGGTTAACTCCTTTTAATATTATTTCAATACCTGTAATTATTGCAGGAGTAATATTGATTATTATTCGTTTTATAAATGGTATTGGTTCTGTTACAAATCTTTCTCAGGAAGTTCCCTGGGGTTTATGGATTGGTTTTGATGTAGTAACGGGTGTTGCTTTTGCCGGTGGAGCCTATGTTCTCACTTTTATGGTTTATATTCTAAATTTACATAAATATCATTCTATTGTCAGAATAACAGTACTTAATGGATTTTTGGCTTATGTTTTTTATGCAGGAGCTTTGCTATTAGACTTAGGTCGTCCATGGAATGTGATTAATCCGATAATAGGTAATAGCTTCGGAACTAGTTCTGTTTTATTTCTTGTTGCATGGCACTTCTTATTATATATGATTGCCGAATTAATTGAATTTTCGCCTGCTATAGCCGAATGGTTGGGTGCAAAAAGAGCCAGAAAAATACTTTCGGGAATGACAATTGCAGCCGTAATTTTTGGCATTACATTATCTACACTCCATCAGTCAGGTTTAGGAGCTTTATATCTGATGGCAAAAGAAAAAATACATCCATTATGGTATTCAGAATTTATACCCGTTTTATTCTTTGTTTCAAGTATTTTTGCAGGACTTTCGATGGTAATATTTGAAGGTTCAATTAGTCATAAAGTTTTCTTTAATCAAATTAACGAAAAAAATCACAAAGCTCATAAAGGAATTGTAATTAGTTTATCGAAAATATGTGCATCTGCCATGTTTGCTTATTTCTTTATGCAACTACTTGTTTTCATTCATGGTAAACATTGGGATTTAATTAATACACCAATGGGTTATTGGTTTTTAATTGAAATTCTGGGATTTGTTCTTTTTCCAATGTTACTTTTCGTATTTGCTTATAAAAAGAATAATATTTTCATAATAAAACTTGCTGCTATTATTACTATGATTGGGATAATTATCAATAGATTAAATGTTACAGTTATCGGTTTTCGTTGGGATGCTCCACTCCATTATTTTCCATCATGGATGGAATTTGTTGTAACTCTAACCGTTATTTTTACCGAAATCTGGATTTTCAGATGGGTTGTTAATAGAATGCCTGTATTAAGTGAGTCACCAGATTGGGTAAAAAATGAAAAGTAATTATTAAATTTTTGTTTGTAAATAATAATAAAAAAATTAAAAAATGGACAATTTTAGCTATTATAATATATTTGAAACCAAGGGTATTGAATATATTGCAATTATTATATTTTTTGTTATCTTAATTCCTTTTTGGATAATATTAAATAGAAAAGAAGAATTAAAACAAAGTTTTCAAAAAGCATTGAGAATATTTTCTTTTGACATTTTAAAAATACCAAAAGGGGTTTTTCTTGGAAAAAATCACACTTGGTTATTTTTAGAAAAATCAGGTGCTGCCGCTTTTGGGTTAGATGATTTTCTGCTTCATACTATTGGAGAAGTTAAATTGAATAATAAAAAATATCCCGGAGAAATGATAAGTAAAGGTGAATTATTGACTGAAGTTGTGAAAGACAAAAAATCACTTAAGATTTTTTCACCCATATCAGGGGAAATAATAATGTCGAATTCACAACTCATTGAAACTCCTTACTTGTTAAATGAAGATCCATACGGTAAAGCCTGGATTTATAAAATTAAACCAACAAAATGGATTGAAGAAACCAAGAATTGCTATTTAGCTGAAGATGCGATAAATTGGTCGAAAATGGAATTGCAGAGATTCAAGGATTTCATAGCAATTTCCAACAAATCATATCTATCAGAATCATCATTGGCAATTTTGCAAGATGGTGGTGAATTGCTTGATAATACACTTTCTGATTTGTCAAACGATGTATGGCTTGATTTTCAGGAAAAGTTTTTAAATATAAAAGAATAGAATTAACGGGACTTCTAAAAATTGCTTTTATTCTTTTTTAAAAATTTTTTAACTCCAGTATAAAGTGCTGGAGTTATTTTTGAAATTCAAAGCGTTAAATATTAAAACAAAAATAAATATTAATAAATATAATGTTGATTTTTTATACATATTGAAAAAAATTAATTAAATTTGTAGTAATTTAACAACATGGAAATAATGAAATTTAATTTCAATCATTTATCCGAAAATCCATTAATAAAAAAATATTTAAGGCTCAGGTCTTCTATTTATGGTCGTGTTGTTTTTATTATAATAATTTTATCTGTTTTTCTTTTTGTATCATTTGGAATTATCTTTAAATCAGTTAATGAAGAGTATATGAAAAGTATAATTCATCAAAGAGGAACAAATGCAGCTTTACTTGTAAGAAGTGCATTATATCAATCCATGCTTGAAAACAATACAGAATCACTTCAAAACACACTTAAAGTAATCAACAGAATGTCAGGTGTTGATGAAGTAAATTTATATAATAGTAAAGAAAAACTTGCTTATTCATCATTTCCAACCAATCAAAAAGGACATAGCAATCCCAACTGCCTGGAATGTCATCCGAGTATAAAATCGATGTTTCCCAATCAAAGTAGTTTTTATAGAGTAATTGAAGTTAACAGCGAATGCGAAATGTATCAGAATGATAATATGCACAGACATTTACTTATTAATTCTCCAATAGAAAATGAGAAATCATGTTACACAAGCTCATGTCATGCTCATAATAAAAATGAAAAAATACTAGGATCATTGATTATAAAAGTTCCTTTAAATGATTTGGATGCAACAATCAAAAAATCATCAAAGGATTTCTATATTTTAGCAACGGTAACAACTTTATTGCTATTGGTTTTCTTAATTCTGTTTACCAGAAGAAATATAAAGAATCCATTAAAAGAATTAATTAGAGCCAGCGATTCAGTTTCAAAAGGAGACAGAGATACCCGTTTGGAAATTAAACCAAACCAATTGGATGATATGAGATTGGTTTCTGAAGCTTTTAATCACATGTTGGATAATTTGCAGGAAGCAAATAATGAATTGCATAATTGGTCTCAACAACTTGAATATAAAGTAAGAATAAAATCAGAGGAGTTAAGTCAGGCACAAAACGAACTTATTAATATTGAGAGGATTGCATCATTAGGAAAATTATCACTTTCTGTAGCTCACGAAATCAACAATCCACTTTCGGGCATTCTTATTTATACTAAATTGGTTCACAAACAACTTCTTAATCAAAATTTGGATACTGCCAAAAAAGAAAGTATTTTAAAACACCTTAAAATGATTGAGAGTGAAACAAAAAGATGTGGTGATATAGTAAAAGGGCTGCTTGATTTTTCCAGAAAAGATAAAAACTTTTTCGAAAACAAACATTTACATGAAGTTTTACATGAAACAAGTGAGTTAATGAATCATTCAATGAAAATTGCCAAAGTTAGCTTCATAATAGATTTTAGTGCTCATTCAGATATGGTTTATTGTAGTCCGAATCAAATTAAACAAGCTTGTATTGCCATATTAGTTAATGCTTCGGATGCGGTATCCGAAAATGGGGAAATTACTTTTAAAACTTACAATCCAGACAATGAAAATATTACAATTGAAATAATTGATAATGGTATCGGCATTTCTAAAGAAGATATTCCTCACATATTTGAACCATTTTTTTCGACAAAACATAATGAAAAAGGAACCGGTTTAGGATTACCAATTGTTCATGGAATTATTCAAAGTCACGATGGAAAAATAAATGTAAGATCTGAATCTGGAAAAGGGACAAGCATTTCATTATCATTACCATTAAAAAAAGAATTTACAACTACAGAAAATGAATAAAAAAATTTCAATATTAATTGTTGATGATGAGGATTCTGTAAGGGATTCGCTCTATAACTGGTTTATAGAAGATGGTTATCACGTAGAATGTGCTGAAAATGCAAAAGTTGCACTATTTAAAATTGAATCCGTTTTATTTGATATTATTTTAGTAGATATCAAAATGCCTGGCATGGACGGTATGGAATTGCTTAGAAGAATAAAATCATTAAAAAATGAATCTATCATCATTATAATGACAGCATTTGCTACGGTTGACACGGCTGTACAGGCATTAAAAGATGGTGCTTATGATTATATTACCAAACCTTTCGATCCGGATGATTTATCCCATTTAATAAGAAATGCCTCAAAACAAATCTCACTGGCACATGAAAACGAAATACTTAAAGATAGAATAGTAAAATTAGAAAATGTTGAAGATATTATTGGTAACAGTGAAGCAATGAAAAAGGTTCTACATCAGGTAGAAAGTGTTTCACAATCAAATTCATCTGTTATAATAACCGGCGAAAGCGGAACAGGTAAAGAGCTTATTGCCAAAGCAATTCACTCCAATTCGCTTCGTAAA
Organism: uncultured Bacteroides sp.; assembly: GCA_964646395.1. GTDB lineage: Bacteria > Bacteroidota > Bacteroidia > Bacteroidales > JACABE01 > JACABE01. The sequence goes on along the minus strand of CAZYEM010000030.1, from coordinate 19,363 downwards.
TATTTTCCGCTTGTAAGCGTACATTGTGGGGCATTAACTGAAAGCTTGCTCGAAAGTGAATTATTTGGTCATGAAAAAGGAGCATTTACCGGGGCAATGTATAACAGAAAAGGAAGATTTGAAATGGCTGATAACGGAACAATTTTTCTTGACGAAATTGCTACTGTATCAAGTAAGATGCAAGTCGAATTGCTTCGTGTTCTTGAAACTAAAAAGTTTATCAGAGTTGGAGGAAATAAGGAAATCAGCTCTGATTTCAGGGTAATTTGTGCCACAAACAGAAATTTAAAGCAAATGGTGGAAGAAGGTAGTTTCAGAGAAGATTTATATTATCGGCTTAATGTTGTTAATATCAACGTTCCTCCACTTCGCGAAAGAATTGATGATATTCCTTTGCTTACCTCTTATTTTATTAAAAAATATTGCATTTCGATGAACAAACCACCAATTTCTATTGATCCTTCAGCAATAAAACGGTTGGAAGAATTTGATTTTCCAGGTAATATACGTGAACTTGAAAATATGATTGAACGAGCTATTGTAATTGGTAATGGGAAAAAAATTACACTGAAAGATCTTCCTTTGGAAAAAAACATCCTTCATTCTTCAGCAGAAAGTCTGTATGAGCAGGAGAAAATTCATATTCTTCAGATTTTGAACAAATACGACTGGAATATATCCAGTTCTGCTAAGGCTTTGCAAGTTGACAGGGTAACACTTTATAATAAAATTAAAAAATATGATTTGAAATCTTCAGAGAAAAAATAAAGAAGAAGAAAAAACAATTATTATGCATACAATTTATAACACTAAAATATTTATATTCAATATAATATATCATCAATTTAAGAATTGTTTCAATTATTTGTAAATAAAAATGGTAGATTTTCAGGACTAAGAAGTTTTTCATACAGTAATCCAAATATTTAAGATTGAGCATTTTAAAATTAATGTTTAAAAAACTTTTTTGGCAAACCTAATAAGTTGAAAATTTGATAATAACTATAATTACAAAAAAATCTTAATGAATTTTCGAAAAATCACATTAGTTACTTTTGGCTACTTTGAGAATGATTTTCTACAAAAACTTGTAAAAAAAATTCATGCAGAATTTTTTATTAACATTCAAATAAAAGAAGGACATCTTGATTTAAGTGATTTTTACGATCCGGGGCGACGACAATATGATGCCAATAAATTACTTTATCATTTTGAAAATGTGTATGCTACTGATGATTCTAAAACAATTTGCCTGATAAATGTTGATTTATTTATCCCAATTTTTACATATATTTTTGGACAAGCTTTTTTAGGTGGAAGGACTGGAATAGCATCAGTTTACAGGCTGAATAACGAACGTTATGGTATTGAAGCAGATACAGATCTTTTATTGGAACGTTTTGCCAAAGAAATTACACATGAACTTGGACATACTTTTGGATTAATTCATTGTCATATAACAGATTGTGTAATGCGTTCGGGAACTTATGTAGAAGATATTGATCAAAAGAATATTGGTTTCTGTTCCAAATGCAGGGAAATTTTATTGCTATAAAAACACTAAAATAAAAATACCAATGTATATTTGCAATTGCTAAAAATATTTAAAAAAAAATGCAAAATAAGGTTATAATTATCGGAGCTTCAATTGTTGATATCGTTGGAATACCAATACTACCACTTAAAAAAGGAGATTCTATTCCTGGTAAAGTATTAATATCTGCAGGTGGCGTTGCAAGAAATATTGCAGAAAACAGTAAACGAATGGAAATTAATCTAACCTTTATTTCTGCAATTGGAAATGATATGTTTGGAAATGTTATTTTAAAAAGTGCAAATGAAATAAAAATTGATATTAAAGAAAGTATAATTCATGACAAAAAACCAACTTCTTTTTATTTATTAATTACCAATAATTCTGGAAATCCTGAGTTAGCAATTTCAGATACCAGTATAATTGAAGAAATATCACAAAACTTTATTGAGTTAAAAAGGAATATTATAGAAAAACATAAAATTATTGTAATAGATACCAATTTACCCACTGAAACTATTCATTATATAGCAGAAAGTTTTAATAATCAAAACATTTTTATAGATTTAGTATCAACAACAAAAGCAAAAAAAGCAAAAGAAGTAATTGGGAAATTTCATACTATAAAGCCAAATATTGAAGAAGCAGAAATTTTGACGGATATTAAATATTTTAAAGAAAGTGATTTATTAAAAATGCGCGATTTTTTCTTGAATAAAGGTGTTAAGCAATTGTTCATTAGCATGGGAGAAAATGGAAGTTTTTATGCAAATAATGAAACTCATGGAATAATAAGAGGGAAAAAAATTCCTATAGTAAATTCTTCTGGAGCAGGAGATGCTTATATGGCTGGATTAATTTATTCATATTTAAACTGCAAAACGATAAAGGAGACAGCATGTTTTGCATCTTCTTGTTCAATTATAGCTACACAAAATGAAAGTGCTGTTAATCCGGAAATTTCAATAACAATGATAAACAATTATATCAAAAAATACTTTAATAAAAATTAGAAAAATCAAATAAATGAAAAACTATATAAAAGTCAAACCTGAAATTAAGCAAGCAATTATAGAAAACAAAGCTGTAGTTGCATTGGAATCAACCATTATTTCTCATGGAATGCCATATCCTCAAAATGTTGAAACTGCTCGTAAAACGGAAGAAATAATAAGGAAAAACAATGCTATTCCAGCAACAATTGGTATTATAAATGGTGAAATTATTGTAGGGTTAAATGATGATGAATTGGAAATAATGGGAAAATCATCTAATGCATTTAAAGTCAGCAGACGGGATATACCTGTTGTAATATCAAGAAAACTTCATGGAGCAACTACTGTTGCATCTACAATGATATTCGCTGAAGCTGCTGGAATTAAAGTATTTGTAACAGGCGGAATTGGAGGTGTTCATAGAGGAGCTAATATAAGTTTCGACATTTCAGCTGATTTAACCGAACTGGCTAATACAAATGTTGCAGTAGTATGTGCAGGTGCAAAATCAATTCTCGACTTAGGCTTAACACTCGAATATCTTGAAACAATGGGTGTACCTGTAATTGGCTACAAAACATATGAATTCCCTGCTTTTTATACCAGAAAGAGTGGATATAAACTGGTTCATTTTTCAGAAAATATTTCTGAAATTGCAAATATTTTGCATATTAAATGGCTTCTGAATCTAAAGGGAGGTGCTGTTATAGCAAATCCAATTCCCGAAAAATTTGAACCAGATTTTAGTTTTATTGATTCTGCGATTGAAATAGCGTTACAAAAATCAATTAATGAAGGAATTACAGGAAAAAATGTAACCCCATTTCTTTTAAATGAAATAAAAAATGTAACTAAAGGAAAAAGTTTGGAAGCAAATATCGAATTGGTATTTAATAATGCAAAAGTAGGTGCTGAATTATCAAAAGCTCTTTCAGAAATAAAATAAAAAATCTATTTTTATTGAAATTAGTTTTAATATCAGAATCCTCAAAATGAGGACAATATTTAATATATCAAATAAAAATTAAAAAAAATTCAACTCATTTTGATTATTTCCCTATACTGATATCAAAATGTGTTAGATCACACTTAATTATTTCGTTATATGTATTTTTATCTTAATAAAATGGTTTCTTAATCCAAAAATTTTATTCTATTAAATTTGGATAATTTTTAAATATTGATATGCCAACTCCCATTTTGAAATTTTAAATATTTGTTGAAATTGAACAAATTAAATATACTAAATTATCTATTAACATAAATTTACAATGTTAAAATTAAAAAAATCAGTATAGTTATTAAATAACGTAAAGTTCTGCAAATAATTAATTAATTTTCAATTATTTATCAAATGATTAACTGAAATTAGGAATGAGTAATAAAAACACTTCAAAACTCATAAATCCACTTGTATATATCAATTATTTTTTATACTTTTGAAACTTATTAAAGAATACAATAAATATTTGAAAATGAGCGAGATCGAAAACGAAGATTTGGTAAAAGACCAAAGTACTTATACTGCCGATAATATTCAGGTACTCGAAGGATTGGAAGCCGTACGTAAACGTCCTGCCATGTATATTGGCGACATCAACATAAGAGGGTTGCACCATTTGGTATATGAAGTGGTTGACAATTCAATAGATGAAGCTTTGGCTGGTCATTGCAACAAAATTGATGTTTTTATTAATGAAGACAATTCTATTACAGTTAGCGATAATGGACGCGGAATTCCTACTGATATGATGGAAAAAGAAGGTCGTTCAGCTCTTGAAGTTGTAATGACAGTTTTACATGCCGGAGGTAAATTCGACAAAGGCTCATATAAAGTATCCGGTGGATTGCACGGTGTAGGGGTTTCATGTGTAAATGCACTTTCTAAACATCTTAAAGTCGAAGTTTATAGAAATGGCAAATCTTATATGCAGGAATTCGCTTTCGGAAAACCCTTATATTCAGTAAAGGAAACCGGTGAATCCGATGCTACAGGAACAACAGTAACCTTTTTACCCGACGATACAATTTTCATAACTAAAGAATACAGTTACGAAATTTTAACATCCCGCTTACGTGAATTATCCTTTTTAAATAAGCGGGTTACTTTAAAAATTACAGATTTACGCGAAAAAGATGAAAATGGAGATTATATTTCAGATGTATTTCATTCCGAATTCGGTTTAAAAGATTTTATTGAATACCTAGATGCAGGTAGAGAAAAATTGATGCCTGATCCTATTTGTATTGAAGGTGAAAGGAATAATACACCCATCGAAATTGCCATGCAATATAATACCTCCTTTTCAGAAAATATACATTCTTATGTAAACAATATTAATACTCATGAAGGAGGTACTCACCTTGCAGGATTCAGACGTGGTTTAACTCGAACCCTTAAATCTTATGCTGATAAATCAGGAATGCTCGAAAAGATTAAATTCGATATTACTGGCGACGATTTCCGCGAAGGACTTACTGCAATTATATCCGTTAAAGTTCAGGAACCACAATTCGAAGGACAAACAAAAACGAAATTAGGCAACTCCGAAGTTATGGGTTTTGTTGACCAGATTGTCAGCGAATTACTTTCAAACTTTCTGGAAGAACATCCAAAGGAAGCTCGTTTAATTGTAAACAAAGTAATATTAGCTGCTACAGCTCGTCATGCTGCTAGTAAAGCCCGTGAATTAGTACAACGCAAAAACGTACTAACAGGTTCCGGCTTGCCAGGAAAACTTTCCGATTGTTCTGAACGCGATCCAGCCAAATGTGAATTATATCTGGTCGAAGGTGATTCAGCCGGAGGAACAGCCAAACAAGGAAGAGATAGACGATTTCAGGCAATATTACCTTTAAGGGGTAAAATTCTGAATGTTGAAAAAGCAATGCAACATAGAATTTATGAAAATGAAGAAATAAAGAATATGTTCACTGCAATGGGAGTAAGTATTGGTACAGAAGAAGATAGCAAAGCATTAAATATGGAAAAACTTCGCTATCACAAAATTGTAATCATGACCGATGCTGATGTTGATGGAAGTCATATAGCCACATTAATTCTAACTTTCTTTTTCAGATATATGAAAGAGTTGGTTGAACAGGGTTATGTTTATATAGCCACTCCCCCACTTTATCTTATCAAAAAAGGAAAAGAAGAAAGATATTGCTGGACTGAAGAAGAACGTGCTGATATAGTATCTGAATATACTGTAAATGGTAAAGAAAGCAATATACATATCCAACGTTATAAAGGTCTTGGTGAAATGAATGCTGATCAATTATGGGATACAACCATGAATCCACAATTCAGGACTTTACGTCAGGTTACAATAGAAAATGGCTCAGAAGCTGATAGAATATTTGCTATGCTTATGGGAGATGAAGTACCACCTCGTCGAGCATTTATCGAAAAAAATGCAAAATATGCAAGAATTGATGTCTAAAATAAAACATTATACACTAAAAAAGGGAGTTTGTAAAACTCCCTTTTTTTATTTAAATTTGATTATTTTTCAAGAAAATAATTAATTCCAATCAGGATTAACCGGAAAATTAATCCAATGTGCATAATCTTCTCCTAAACCTTGTACAATTTTTTTCCAGATATCATTAGGAGGTTCATTAAGTAAAATATTTGATTTTGTTCTTGTAACAACCCAGGAATTTTCTCTAAGTTCAATATCCAATTGCTTGGGACTCCATCCTGAATATCCAATAAAAAAACGTATATTTTCTTTATTCAATTTATTTAACGCTATTAATTCCCTGATATTATCCAGATTACCTCCCCAATACAAATCTTCACTTATCTTTATAGAATCATCAACCTCCTGAAATTTATGTATATAAAATAAACTGTCAGTTTTAACTGGTCCTCCCAGAAATAAATCAGCATCAAACTTAGGAAAATCTGTAATCAATTCGTTAAGTTTAACATACAATGGTTTATTAAAAATCATACCATAAGAACCTTCTTCATTGTGTTCTGCCAAAAGGATGACCGAACGCTTAAAATAATAATCACCCATAAAAGGCTCAGCTACAAGCACTTTACCTTGTGATGGTTTTATTATATTTGGTTTAACATCTAAAATTTTATTTATATCGGTCATTTGTTTATAGTTTAATTCAAAATTACTAATTTTGATGATTAATAACAAAAATATTTCACAAATAGCATACCATTTACATGAAAATAATTCCAAATAATGATAAGTATTTAAATTTAAGACAAATATATCCTTTTTTTACTTATGAAAGTTATCAATATTCATTCAAAGAAGATTATTTTGAAGCTGAATTTGTATTTAATCTTTCTGATAAATATTCATTTCGACCAACTTTAAAATTTCCTGCCCGCGATTTTTACAAATTTAAGGATTTACCTGAAGAACTTATACAAAATATTGTTTTTCATATAGGTATGGTTGAATTAATAAGTTATTGGAAAGCATCTTGTTCTCCACAAATTATAATAAAACCACATTTCTTAAATGAAAAACAAAAAAACTTTTGGAAAAATATTTATTTCAATGGATTGGGAGAATTTTTCTATTTAAACAATATTAATGTATCCATTGATGATTTTGCAGAAATTATTGCTAATACAGGTAGTAATTTATCAAAAAAAGAAATAATAACAGACGAATCAGTTATAATACCAATTGGAGGAGGTAAAGATTCCGTTGTAACTCTTGAATTACTAAAACATTATAAAAATAATAATATTCCTCTCATTATGAATCCAAGAGGAGCAAGTTTAACTACTGCAGAAATTGGTGGTTATCCACGGAACAAAATTATTGAAATCAATAGAACAATTCATCCTCAGTTACTTGAGTTAAACAAATTGGATTTTTTAAATGGTCATACACCTTTTTCTGCATTATTGGCTTTTGTTACTTTACTTTCAGCTGCCTTTACAGGAAAACGAAATATTGCCTTATCCAATGAATCCAGTGCTAATGAATCAACAGTTGAAAATTCATCCGTAAATCATCAATACTCAAAATCTTATGATTTTGAAGCTGATTTCAGAGAGTATATTGATGAATTTGTAACATCAAGTTTCAATTACTTCAGTTTTCTACGTCCACTTAGTGAATTACAAATTGGTAGCTTATTTGCAAAATTTCCAAAATATCATGCCGACTTTAAAAGTTGCAATGCAGGAAGTAAAGAAGACATCTGGTGTGGAAAATGCCCCAAATGCTTGTTTGCCTATATTATTTTATCACCGTTTATAAACAGAAGTAAAATGATTAACATATTCGGTAAAGATATGCTTAATGATAAAAATTTACTTTATTATTTTGAACAATTAATTGGAGTTGAAAAAGTTAAACCTTTTGAATGTGTTGGAACTGTAGATGAAGTAAATATAGCCGTCAACATGACTATCAGACAAATAAAAGAAGAAAATTTGCCTGTTTTATTTAAATATTATAAAACATTGAATATATATATGCAATACGAAAATATGAATTTAAAACCTTTTTTAAGAAAATATAATGAAGTGCATTTTTTAAATTCAGAATTCGAAAATATAATTAAACAATTTATTTAATAACAAACTACTAAATAGACATTTAAATAAAAGAAAGATGGATATTAATAAACTTAATGCATTAATAAATAATAAGAATGTCCTGATTTTAGGATTTGGAAAAGAAGGAAAAACTTCTTATCAATTTTTAAGAAAATATTTTCCTAATCAATTATTTACAATTGCTGATAGAGATTTGCAACTTTTGGAAAATAATGATTTTCTAAAAAATGAAAAAATATTTCTAAAATTAGGTGATAACTATTTAAATGACTTAAGTGATTTTGATCTAATTATAAAATCACCAGGTATTTCCCTAAAAGATTTTGATAATAAATTATTGAATCAATTGAATATAACATCTCAAACCAATTTGTTTCTTCAATTGTTTTCAATGCAAGTAATTGGAATTACAGGAACTAAAGGAAAAAGTACAACAACTACATTAATTTATCATATCATAAAATCATTTAATAATAACGTAATATTAGTTGGAAATATAGGAATTCCTCCATTTGAGCAAGTAATAAATGTTGATAATGAAACCATTATCGTTTATGAAATGTCATCACATCAATTGGAAAACATAAGTGTATCTCCTCATATTTCTATTCTTTTAAATCTTTTTCAAGAACATCTTGATCATTATCAATCATATAAGGATTATCAATTGGCAAAATTCAATATTGCTAAATACCAAAAGAATAATGATTTTTTTATTTATAATGCAGATAATGATGAAATTAAAATCATTAAAAATGAATTCAGTTTTGAAGGAATACAAATTCCATTTTCATTAGAAAATGAAACAAAATCCGGCACTTTTTTAAAAGATGAAATAATTTATTTTGTTGATAACAAAAATCCTAAGCCATTTTATTCAACAAATCTAAAGCGAAATTTAAAAGGAAAACATAACCTGTTAAATATCATGGCTGCAATTATTGCCTGCAAACTATCTAATATTCCTGATGACTTTATTATAACAGGTATTGCAAATTTTAAAGGATTGGAACATAGATTAGAATATATTGGCAATTTTAATGGAATTAATTTTTATAATGATTCTATTTCAACAATACCTGAAGCGAGTATTGCAGCTATAAAAGCATTAGAAAATGTGGATACTTTAATATTAGGTGGACTAGACAGAGGAATTGATTACAAGGACTTTGCGTTATATTTAATAGAATCAGAAATTACCAATTTAATATTTATAGGTAATGCAGGCAAAAGAATTTTTGAAGAGATTAAGAATTTTGGTTGTTTTGGCAAAGCATTTTATGAACCAAATACTTATGAAGAAGTTGTTGAAATTTGTTTTAATGTTACTTCAAAAGGAAAAACATGTTTATTATCCCCAGCTGCAGCAAGTTATGATATGTTTTATAATTTTGAAGATAGAGGAAATTTTTTCAAAAATCTAATTATTAATAAACATAAAAATTAAACTAAATATTTTACTATTTTTGTATTTAATTATTTATAAAAATCATTTTATGCTACGGATTTATATATTAGTATGTTTTTTAATTGTACTTCTATTTTCATGTACAGAGAATTCTGATTCACAATACAATCAGGAACATATAGACGAAATGAGAAGACAGGAAAAAATTGAAAATGAACAAAAATTTGAAGAAAATCAAAGGGATTATAATGTAAGAAGAATTCCTGCTAAACAAGATAATCCAAGACCTGATGATGATTAAATATTCTGGACTTTTAAAAATTACTTTTCCTTTGTTGAACTTCAATTTAAAAAGTCCTTACTCCGATAAGCTCTGCACATAGCATTTAAAATAACAAACTGTGACATTTTAAATCTTTTTCTCCTCAAAAAATCTAATTTTCAGAACTCATCTATATTATTTATAAATTATTGATTTTAAATTAAATCAAATTAATAATCATTTGATTTAATATCTTTGTCTGAATGAAAAATATCCAGAGCAACAATCATTGCTATAAACCCCCAAAAAGGGACTGAAGCTTTGTCTGTATCTAAAAAATTATTTAAAAACCCGTGCACATAATATGTACTTAAGCTTAAAAAAGCCAATAAACTTAATAATTTAATCTTTTTATTATTTGTTCTTCTATAAACTTTATATCCTGTTAAAAAAGTTGATATTGAAATTGCCAATACAGAAAGAAACCCAAAAAAACCTGTTTCTGCAAGAGGACCAATATATTCACTATGAGCATTCCCTTTATTACCGGCATTTGTGCTAATAATTGTCTTTTCATAGGAATATTGAAATGGAGCATAGCAAAATTGGTATGTTCCAGGTCCATAACCAAAAAACGGTCGATCCTTAAACATTCTTAAAGCCGAAATCCATCTATTAATACGTTCAAGATTAGAAGCATCTGTAGAGATATTTGACATTGATTGAATGTGTTCAGTTAATTTCCCTGATGTATCTTGCTTGTTCTTTTCCATCTTCATAATTATTTGTGTACGAAGCATAAAAAACAAAATGATTAACACAAAACCTGAGAGAGCTATCCATTTAAATTTAATTTTGAATTTAAGAATTATAAAAATTCCTATGGCTGCAGCCAAACCTAACCATGCAGCCCTGCTATACGACAAATACAATCCTAAAGTAAGGATTACAAATATAAAAAATGTAAATAATCGTTGAACATTAGAATACTCCCTGTCAAATAAAAAACCAATAATTACTGGTAAAAAGAAAGCAATCATTGCACCATAAGAAGTATGGTCATTATAAAATGGATCCATTATCCAATGTCCAATATCTTCATCAAAAGCATAAGCTGAATGTTTTATTGTAGTATATATAATTACAATAGAAAGACTTAACATATACATCCAGGAAAAAATCTTGAAATTTTTTATATTCTTAAAAACATGAATTGCTAAAAAATAAAAAGGGATAATAAACCATAGTTTAGCAATAAAAAATTTAAAAGATACTAATGGAATTTCACTTGTTATACTAGTAATAAAAATCCAAGCTAAATAAAAGAAAACAGATATTGTTACAGGATGTCTGATAATTCTTAAATCGAACTTTTGCTCATAAAATATTTTATAAAAATATAATATCAATACTCCAACCATCATTGGCTCTGTTGGAAGCGCCAAACCTAACTGAGCATTATAATCACTAAGGGTAATTGATAGCGGAGTTAAAAATGTAATTAATAAGAGTACTTTATCTAATGATGTAAAATACATAAAAAACAAGAAACCTATCAATGGAAAAGTCATGAACCAAAACTGTTCATTAGCTATTAAAATGGCGTTTATAAGTATAAACAATCCACTAATGCCATAAATTAAGTATTGTACTTGTTTATTTATCAATGAAAGTAAAGTTATTGAATTATTTTGTTGTAAAATTCTTTTTATATACTGTTTCTATAAATATTAAAATAAGAATGGTCAGCATAAAAGCTGAAAATGTTGAAAGAAAAACAATTAGCCATCTAACTGGAGTTGTTTTTTTCTCTGCTTTAAAAGCAGTATCCACCGTAAATTTTTGAGGAATATATTCATCAGCATCTACTTTAGCTTCATCCAATTTAGCTTTAATTCTATTTAACTGTTCTGTTTTGTATCCCAGATTATTTCTTAAGAAAACATAAATCCCACCATATTTAGATAAAGTATCTAATTTAGCCTCAAGTCTTTCAACGCCTTGAATATTTCCCTTCCCTAATTGAATAGCTAATTCCTGATTGATCATTTCAGCTTGAGTTTCATAATCATTAACCCCTTTTTCACGAATGATTCTTAAAGAATCATTTAGGATATTTATTTCATTTTGAATACTTTCAAAATTTTTCTTAACAATTTCATAACCTCTTAAAGCACGCTCTTTTTGCATTTCATTTTTTAAAGAATCCAGCAAATTTGAAATACTGTTTGCCATATCAGCTGCCATTTGTGGATTTTTATCCATAACATTTATTTCAACTGCCATGAATTCAGTTCTTTTAAATGAAATATTTTCAGAATATTCTTTTATTAAATAAGTATTTTTAAATTTTGAATTTGTATCTATCTCATAATGCTTAGCTAAATTAAATCTTTCGATTACTTTATCACGTATTTTACTTGAGTTTAGTATCTGTAGCAATTGTTCTGCCTGCTCTTCTTCTCCAAATTCTAGAATATCCTGATTATTTCCGGGATTGCTGTTTATCAAAGCCTTTGAAATAGAATTTGTTGAGGTTGGGAATAATACAACTGTCGATTTGAATTTGGGTGTAATTAAATAAGATGCAGCTGCTGAAATTATTGCAGCTGAAATACTAACAATAATTAATATTTTTTTCCAGTTCCATATAAATAAAAAGAAATTGGTTGAATTAAAATCAACTTTTTGGTTGTTATTTTCAATCATGTTATCAGTTTTTAAGAGCAAAAATAGTGAATTTTATCAATATAACAAACCTATAAAAAAGCTTAACTAATATTTAGTATTTTAGCTTTTATTTAATTTAAGCCTTATTTTTCACAAGGTTTAATAACGATTTAAAATTCAGCAATTTAAGGAAAGATGCCAATACAATTGATAACATTACCATTCCAATAAAATTATAGATCCAATTATTTTCAATGAAATGTTTTGAAAAGATATTAATTAAAACCACTCCTGCTGCAAAAGTTAAAATTGAAAGTAAAAATCGGTAATCAATTTTAAATTTGAAAACCTTTTGTGCAAAAATAACTTGAACAAATGCACTTAAAAATTGGGTAATAATACTTGAATATGCAGATCCAACGGCTTCTAATCGTGGAATTAAAATAAGATTTAATGAAATATTCAATATCATTCCTGTAGCAGCAATAAAATTTAATTCTTTTAAATTTCCATTGGCTGTTAACAAAGTTCCAAAAACATAAGTAGTTGATACAGCAATAAATCCCATCATTAACCATTTAAAAACTTCAGCTGATTCTTCTACATGATTTGTATATAACATTCCCATAAGTTCTAAAGAATAAAAATAAGACCCTATTCCAACAATTAAGGCTAATGTAATCAATAGTTTAAATGATAATTTTACAATATGAACAATTTCTTCTTTGTTTTTTATCATTTTCGAAAACAATGGAAGTAGTAAAACTGCAAATAAAACTGCTATCATATTAGTTGCATCCAACAACCTATAAGAAGAAGCATAAATACCAGCCTGTTCATCACCAATATTTCCAGGAAGTAATCGTTCAAGCATAACAGAGTCAATACGATTATAAAACGTCATTAGTAAAGTTAAGATAGCAAAAGGAAAACTTTGCTTAATTATCATAAAAAAAAATGGTTTATTCCAATTAAGTCTTGTAAATGAGGATTTTCGCATTACTATGATGAAAGCAATGAAAGCCGTAATAAAATAGGCAAGTGTTTGAGCATAAATAAACCATTCAATTCTGAATTTTTCTGTTGTAATATTTCCCCAAATAAGTATTGCACAAAATATTATCATTAAACTTCGATCTAATACTGATACAAAACTATCTGTTTTGAAAAGTAATAAACCAGAAATATTACTTCTTAAATACAACACAAATGAAATCAGAAACTGATTAAAAACCATCCATCCCAACATTTGCAATTGTTGATTATTATAACCAATTAATATTCCAAAAGTGAATGTAATAACTCCAAAAACTACAGCCAAAAGGAGTTTTAAAATAACAATACTTGAAAAATGTTTATTGAGGAGATGATTATTCTGGGCTATATTTTTATTATTAAAGTTAGTTATTCCAAAATCTAATAAAATATTAAAAAGAAAAGAAAAATTAAAGATTGCATAATAAAAACCATAATCTGAAGTACTTACAATATTTTGAACTTTAACGTCAATCCCTAATATCCAGAAAGGTTTAATTAATAGATTTAAAGTTAGTAGTAGAATAAGATTGGTAAGAAATTTTCGCTGCATATCTGATTTTTATACTGCAAAATTAATAATCCTTAATGAATAAAACATAAAAAATTCGTTGAAATAATTTTGTTTGGTTAATTTTGTAGAAAATTATTTTTTATCGAAATGATTAAAAAAAATGATTTACAAAACATTACAGAAATAAATACGAATGAGAATTGCAGTAAATACACGTCTTTTATTAGAGGGAAAGTTAGAAGGAATCGGTTGGTTTACTTATGAAACATTAAAAAGAATTACAATTCAGCATCCTGAACATGATTTTATTTTTTTATTTGATCGTCCTTTCCATCAGAATTTTATTTTTTCATCTAATATAACACCTGTTGTTTTATATCCACCCTCTCGTCATCCTATTTTATGGTATTTGTTTTTTGAATTGAGTATTCCGTTTGCATTAAAAAAATACAAGGCAGATATTTTTATTTCTCCGGATGGCTGGCTTTCTTTAAATTCGAAAGTAAAGTCACTTGCCGTTATTCATGATTTAAATTTTGAACATTTCCCTCAATTTATTAAACCAACACATCGGATTTATCTCAACTATTTTTTTAAACGTTTCGCAAAAAAAGCCGATAGAATAGCAACAGTTTCATTATTTTCAAAAAATGATATTTCAAAACTATATAATATTGCTGAAGACAAAATAGATGTAGTGTATAATGGTGCGAATAATTTATACAAACCTGTTAATGAAATAACCAAAGAAAAAATAAAAGATCAGTTTACAAATGGTAAACCTTTTTTCATTTTTATAAGTTCATTACATCCTCGAAAAAATATTGCTAATTTGTTTAAAGCATTCGATTTATTCAGAAAGAATAATAAATCCAAAACAAAATTAGTAATTGTTGGTCAAAAACAATGGTGGAATGGAGAAATTTCAGAAGCTTATGATTCAATGGAGTTTAAAAATGAAATTATATTTACAGGAAGATTATCTCCAGAAGTTTTAAGTAAATTATTAGCATCTTCATTAGCATTAACTTATGCATCATTTTTCGAAGGTTTTGGAATTCCTATTGTTGAAGCTTTTTATGCAGAAACATCTGTAATAACTTCAAATATTACCTCTATGCCCGAAATTGCTGGAAATGCAGCTATACTCATAAATCCATATAATATTGAAGAATATGCTAATGCGATGCAAATTATTGATACTGACGAAGAATTTCGCTTATCACTAATTGAAAAAGGTAAAATCAGACGAAAAAATTACAATTGGGATAAATCTGCTGAAAATTTATGGAAATCAATTGAGAAAATTCTTTAACTTTTTAAGGGTGTGCAATAAAATAATATTCTTTATTTTTTAAATACAACTCATTAAATGTATCTTTTCTTAGTACTGGTCTGTTTTTCAGCCAACTATCTAATAAAGATATTTTTAAACCTGTTGAATGAATAAAATCATAGATAGATTCAGGTTGAGTTCCATAATAATTACTGGCACCTAGTCCGAATTCAAAAATTACAATTGGTTTATTTTCATTTAAAATTCTCTTACTTCCCATTAAAACACCTAATTCGGCACCTTCAACATCAATCTTGATAAAATCAATTTTTACAGATGCAGGAATAATTGAATCCAAGGTTTTCATCTGAACTTTTATTTCTTCAATATCAGGATTGTTTATTGTATAATCTCTTTTTTTAAAACCACTATACGCTGGAGCATTTTTGACATACTGAAATGTTGTACTACCTTCAGTATCTGCTAATGCATAAGGAAAAATATTATTTTTACTGGAATATTTTTTTTTAAGATCTTCATATAAATAAGGTATGGGTTCAAATCCATAGTGTTGTCCATCAGGAGATTGTATTAAAATTAAATCAAGAATTTCACCTTTATGACAACCAACATCTACACATTTTGAATTTGTATGAATGGTTTTTTTTATAATTAACTTTGTAAGTCTGTCATATTTAAGATTTTTAGTGATGTCAAGCTGAAAAAATACTAATATTGCTCTAATTGTTTTTTTTAAAAACATTGTTTTATTTATTTTTTTGCAAAATTACAATTTAAATTTACTTTCCAAAAATTGTATCTACTTAAGTTATAAATATTGCTAAACATAATATTTGAAAGACAATTTAAATATATAAATACTATTAGTAGATTCCAATTA
>CAZYEM010000030.1:0-3207 GCA_964646395.1 uncultured Bacteroides sp. | reverse complement strand
AATAAAATAAAATCATATAATCCAATATATCAAACATTTATCCGGTAATAACTTTTAAAAAAAAATCTTTTTTTATTTTAGAAATGATTTTAGATTTGCATAAAAATTTTGAATGAAAATTGAAGATATTTCAGCAACTAAAGAAAAACAAAAAGTTGCAATAATTTCTGTTTTTGCAGCAATTACAATTACAGTTGGAAAGCTTATCGTTGGTTTGTCAACAATGAGTTTAGGTATATTATCCGAAGCTCTGCATTCAGCACTTGATTTTGTTGCAGCTGCAATAACCTATTTTGCTGTTAAAATATCTGATAAACCTGCTGATGAGAATCATCATTACGGACATGGCAAATTTGAAAACTTATCAGCATTTATTGAAACCTTGCTGCTTTTTATTACTTGTTTTTGGATTATTTACGAAGCAATAAACCGTTTGATTAGTGGAAAAACTGAAATAGAAATATCAATCTGGGCTTACATAGTTGTAATCACATCCATTATAATTGATTACGGAAGGTCAAAAGCATTAATGAAAGTAGCTAAAAAATATAACAGTCAGGCTTTAGAAGCGGATGCTTTACACTTTTCAACAGACATCTGGAGTTCGGCAGTTGTACTAATTGGTCTGATTTGTTCAGAATTTGGCTTTTTTATGGCTGATTCTATTGCAGCTTTAATTGTAGCTTTTATAGTTATTTTTATTGCATTTAGATTAGGTAAACGATCTATAGATGTTTTACTTGATAGAACATCAATGGAGACTTACAAGAAAATTGAAGAAATTCTTAAAAATATACCTGAAGTTATTACTTATCATAATCTAAAAATAAGATCATCCGGAGCATATACCTTTGTAGAAGTTAATATTCATGTTGACCCCAATTTAACCATTGAAAAAGCACATGAAATTTCTCATAATGTAGAGCTTTATATATGTGATAAAATAAATAAATGTGAAGTTCATATTCATGAAGAGCCTGAAAATGATCATGCTAAAAATTAAAAAACAAGATTATTTACTTAAAAATAAATAATCTTGTTTAAAAACAATTTGTTTTATCAGATAGAATCTACTGATTTTATTTCAGGAATAGCTTTTATTACAGCCTGTTCTACGCCATTCTTAAGAGTCATTAAGCTATATGGGCAAGATCCGCATGCGCCTTGTAATTCAACTTTTACAGTTAAATCTTCTGTTAACTCTACAAATTGAATATCACCTCCATCAGCTTGTAAATAAGGTCTGATTTGTTCTATTACATTTTGAACCTTTTCTGTAAGTTCAAGTTTTGTTTCTATTGTCATGATTATAAATTAATTTTAATATTATTGATTTTTAATTTCCACTATTTTTGTTGCTTGCTTTTCGGCATTTCGAATTGCTATTTGCTGAGCAACTTTCTCAGCTAATATTTTAAAGGCATTGCCAATAATTGAATTATCATCATTAGCAACCGGATTTCCATTATCACCTGATTCAGCTATACTTTGTACAATTGGAATCTGACTCAACAACGGAACATTTATTTCTTCCGAAAGTTTTTCACAACCCTCCTTTCCAAATATATAATATTTATTTTCAGGGAGTTCTGCTGGAGTAAAATACGCCATATTTTCAACAATCCCTAATATTGGGATATTAATACCTTCTTGCACAAACATATTTGCAGCTTTTCTAACATCTGCAATTGCAACTTGCTGAGGAGTACTTACGATTAAGGCTCCGGTTACCGGAACTGTTTGAACCATTGTTAGATGCATATCACCAGTTCCTGGTGGTAAATCTATAAGCATATAATCAATTTCACCCCAATCACCATCTGTAAATAATTGCTTTAAAGCACCTGAAGCCATTGGTCCTCTCCAAACCAACGCTTTGTCAGGATCAACAAAAAAACCTATTGATAATAATTTAACTCCATATTTAATAATAGGAATTATTTTTGTTTTACCGTCAACTTCAACTGCAGCAGGCTTTTCATTAAGAACATTAAACATCAAAGGTATTGATGGACCATATATATCAGCATCAACTAATGCAACTTTAGCTCCGGTTTTTGCTAATGCAACAGCTAAATTTACAGCAACTGTTGATTTTCCAACTCCACCTTTACCAGATGCTATTGCAATTATGTTTTTTATACCTTTTAAAAATTCATCATCGTTTTTTCTGGCAGTTGTTACTTTTGAAGTCAGATTAATTTCAACAATTGCTTCTTTATCTATAATATTATAAATGGATTTAATACAATCATCTTTCATTATATTTTTCATTGGACAAGCTGGCGTTGTAAGAACCAGATCGAAACTAATCTTTTTGCCGTCAATATTGATATTTTCTATCATTTGTAAACTAACCAAATCTTTTTTCAAATCAGGGTCATTTACAAGTCTTAGTGCTTCTTTAACTTTTTCTATCGTATAATTCATTTTTGAATGCTATTTTTATTTAGAATCGGTAAAATTAATATTTATTTTTTTAAACAATCCTAAATTTTTAATTAAATATTCAGACAATAGACATAATTAATTGTGTATCTTACAACTAAATAATAATAATAATAATAATAAATATCTATTTGATTACTTTTAATTGAAAAACATTATTTATATTTGTTGAATATTTAATAAACTAAAAAATGAAAAAAATTTACATTATTATTTTATGGGCTTTTATAAGTGTTAATCTAAAAGCTCAATGTCCTTTAACTACAGCAGTTGATTTTACTGTAACAGATATTCATGGTCAATCACATAATTTATTCAGCTATCTTAATGCTGGAAAATATGTTTTAATTGACTTTTTTTATACTACTTGTGGGCCATGTCAGCAAACTGCTCCAAAAATACAAGGAGCTTATGAACATTTTGGCTGTAATTCAAGTAATGTTATTTTCCTTTCCATTGACAGAGGAGATGATAATATACAAGTATCTCAGTTTGATGATACTTATGGAATTCATTGTCCAAGTATAAGTGGAGTAGAAGGTGGTGGAACTGCAATAAATACAACTTACGGTATTTCTGCTTTTCCTACCGTAATTTTAATTGCACCTGACAAAACAATTATTGAGCAAGATATCTGGCCAATTGCCGATGCAGCTTATTTAATTGGTGTTATTACCGGACGTGGTGGCATTCCTGCAACATGTTCAAGTGGTTTAAATGAAACCAATGAATCAGAACAATCATCTTTATTGAAAATTT
>CAZYEM010000029.1:3842-23997 GCA_964646395.1 uncultured Bacteroides sp. | reverse complement strand
CCTGCAACAGCAACAAATTTCCCAACATTAACAGTTCCTGTTACTATCAATAATTTAACTATTGAATCAAGTGCTTCTGGTACTGGTTCATTGTTAGATGGAGGATTTTTAACTATGACAGGAACAGCAACTGTAAAACAATATGTTGAAGGAGAGAAATGGCATTTAATTTCATCTCCTGTTCAAACAGCCTTATCAAGTGTTTTTGACTTACCTGTTGGGCAAGCTGATATTTATATCAGAGAATTCAATTCCGGTGCATGGAGTTATATTTCAAATCTAACTACACCAATTCTTGCTAAAAAAGGGTATGGAATATGGGCAGATACTCAAACCAATAGTACTCCTCATCCAACCATTCCTTTCACAGGTGCATTAAATACCGGTGTTCAGTTATTACCAACTACTGGTGGAAATGCATGGGATTTATTAGGTAATCCTTATGTTTCTGCTATTAACTGGAATACTGTTAATACTGCTAATGTTGCTGGTGGTGCTGTAAGAGTTTGGAATCAGGCATTAACTGCTTATTCTGCATATAGCTCTTTAGGAGGTTCTGTTAATGGAGGAAATCAATTTTTGGCTCCAATGCAAGGTTTCTTTGTTCAAACTATTGATGCTAACGGTATCAGTTTGAATAATGCAAACAGGGTACATAACGGTCAATTATTCTTAAAATCTACAAACACAATCAGCGACTTAGTAAAAATTACTGCACAAAGAGGAACTTACAAAGACGAAATCAATGTAGTAATGAATCCTATTGCAACCAATAATTACGATGTACAATACGATGCATCAAAATTGTTTGTTAATGACAATAATATTCCTGAAATATACACAACTTCAGGCAATCACAATCTGGTAATCAATATTTTCAGGAATGCTCCTATCGCTATTCCAATGAATATCCGTTTGGGTGTTTCTGATAATGTTACCTTAACTGCTTCTGAATTTGCTAATTTCGATGCTAATGTTTCTATCAGATTAGAAGATTTATTATTGGGAACTACTCAGGATTTACGTCTGAATCCATCTTATACTTTTGCAGCTTCTATTGGCGATAATGCCAATCGATTTGTATTGCATTTTGCAACAGCTACGGGCATTAACGAAAATAATGCAGGCAATGTAAGTATATATGCTTATGATAATACCATTTATGTAAATACTAACGAACAGGTTAAGGAAATCAACGTCTATAATATGTTGGGACAAGTAATTACATCTGTAGCCGGAAACGGTAAATCTTTAAACACCATAAAAGTTGATAAAGCAACTGCATATTATGTTGTTAAGGTTACTACCGATAAAGGTGTACGTACTGAAAAAGTATTTGTAAAATAAAAAAGCCTATCACTAAAAGTCCTTTTCCAAAGGAAAGGGACTTTTAGGGTAGTGTTTAAATAAATATTAATTTAAAAATAATAAATTTTAGATATATGAAGAATACAATCAAAAAAATTATCGTCATGTTTTTTCTGATGGTTTCACCAATACTAATCAGTAGCGTATTAGCTGACGATCCACCTGCACCCGGAACTGGTGGTGGCGGTGGTTCACCTGTTGGTGCTCCAGGTGCTGGTCCTGTTGGTGGAGGTGCTCCAATCGATGGTGGTTTAAGCTTTTTACTTGCCATGGGTGCATTTTACGGTGCTAATAAAGTTTACCAACTGAGAAAATAATACGCTTTAAAAAGTAAATATTATTAATAAAAAGCTGTTATTGCAATGCAATAGCAGCTTTTTTTTAATTTTTAACATAAAAATCTGTACTCTATTTTTCGGGCATTACAATATAATTTCTTTTCATTAGTTAATAATTGATAGTTTTTTATAATTGGTATAAGAAATTATTAAAGATATATCATACATTTATTGAAATTTGTTACTTTTGCAATTAATCAAAATAATTTATTTAAAAATTAAAAATAGTATAATCATGGAAAATAATAATTTGGATAGTAATGAAACACAGATATCAAAAAGTGTGACTATGAATGCCCTTAATTATGGCATAATTGTTGGTTTTATAATGATTGTATATAGTGTAATACTATATTCATTTAATATGAGTGAGAATAAAATCCTCGCATTTTTATCATACATTTTTTTAATTATTGGTATGTATTATGGTAGCAATAAATTCAGAACACTTTATTCGGATGGATTTTTATCTTTTGGCAAATCATTTAAATCCAACTTTTTAATTGGTTTATTTGCTTCATTAGTCATGGTTTTATGGACTTTTATATTTTTTCAGTTTATTGATACTGAAATGGTAACTAAAATAATTGAAAAAGCACAGGAAGGAATGCTTGAGAGTAACCCTAACATGACAGAAGATGAAATGAATATGGGATTGAAATATGTTAAAATGTTTACCAATCCTTTAATGATGGCTGTAATGAGCCTTTTATATAATTTATTCTTTTCGGTAATATTAGGTTTAATCATTGCTATTTTTGTTAAGAAAGAAGAAAGTACAATTATATAAATTTACATTTATGGCTAAAAAGAAAACTCCTTTTCCTAAAAATTTCTTTGCAATATCATTTCGATATGGGATTTTTTCAGCTGTAATTATGGCTGCATTAACTTTAATTTTCTATATGATTATTGGTTCTTCGTCAAGACCACTATTAGTGTGGAATTATATTATCTTACTGCTAATGATGTATATTACAGTAAAAATATACAGAAATAAGCTAAAAGGATATATAAGTTTTAAGGAGTGTTATATGTCAGGACTTTTCTTTGGCTTAGTAGCATCAATTTTCTTTGGAATTTTCGTATATATCAATACTAAATATATTGACATTCAACTAATAAAAAATTTCATAAGTGTTAATGAAAAAGCAATGCAGCAATATATTTCGGGTGATGAATTAAGCAAGCAAAAAAATATACTTTATCAGTTTTCTTCTCCATTTTTTATGGGTTTAAGAGCAATGGGCGAATTAACATTAATGAGCTTATTTTTGCCTTTGCTTATGTCAATATTATTAAAAAAAGAAAAAAGAATTAAGGAATCAAACGAATCAACTAACGATTAATCAATTAAATATGGATATATCTGTTATTGTTCCCTTGTATAATGAAGATGAATCATTAGGAGAATTAACGGCATGGATAGAAAAAGTTATGAACGAAAATAACTTTAGTTATGAAGTCATAATGATAGATGATGGCAGTAACGACAATTCATGGACTGTTATTGAAGAACTTACTTCAAAGAATAAAAATCTGAAAGGGATAAAATTCAGGCGAAATTATGGTAAATCAGCAGCATTAAATGTAGGATTTGAAGCAGCGAAAGGTGATGTTGTAATAACAATGGATGCTGATTTGCAAGATAGTCCGGATGAAATACCCGGATTGTTTCAACTGATTAAGGAAAAACAATTTGACATAGTATCGGGTTGGAAAAAGAAACGTTATGATCCGATAATGAAGACCATACCATCAAAGTTTTTCAATTGGACAACCCGTAAAATGTCAGGAATTAAACTTAATGATTTTAATTGTGGTCTTAAAGCTTACAAGCTGGATGTAGTAAAAAGCATTGAAGTATATGGCGAAATGCACCGTTACATTCCGGTAATAGCTAAATGGGCTGGTTTTGCAAAAATTGGTGAAAAAGTGGTTTCACACCGCGAAAGAAAATATGGAGTTACAAAATTCGGTTTAGACCGATTCATTAAAGGTTATCTTGACTTAATCTCAATTACTTTTGTTTCAAAATTCGGAAAAAGACCGATGCATTTCTTCGGATTAATCGGTACTTTGATTTTTATTGTTGGATTATTTTCTGCAACCTGGCTTGGAATTGAAAAACTTATGGCTGTTTATAATGGAGTAAGAGCACCTTTGGTAACAAGCAGTCCCTATTTCTATATAGCAATTGCTTCAATGATAATTGGTGTTCAATTATTTCTGTCTGGATTTATTGCTGAAATGATAGGAAGAAGTTCTTCAACAAGAAACAGTTATTTAATTGAAAAAAGGATTGAACAATAAGCTTTAAACATAAAAAAATGCGAATTAAAGAATCAATAGAACAAAGCATAGCATTAAAAAGCAAAGTATTACAAGATGAAAATTTATTAAATATCATTCGTCAGGTAGCTGAAGAATGTATTTCTACATTCAGGGCAGATGGCAAAGTGCTTTTTTGTGGAAACGGTGGAAGTGCTGCAGATGCACAACACCTGGCTGCAGAGTTTTCCGGAAGGTTTTATTATGACAGGGATCCTTTATTTTCGGAAGCTTTGCATGTAAATACCTCCTATATTACTGCTGTTGCCAACGATTACTCTTACGATGACATTTATGCAAGACTTGTAAAAGCTAAAGGTAGAAAAGGTGATATTTTATTTGGGATATCAACTTCGGGTAATTCCGAAAATATTATAAGAGCTTTAAAAATTGCCAATGAAACAGGTATGATTACTATTGGTTTTACCGGAGAAACTGGTGGTAAAATGAAAGATTACTGCAAATATCTGATTAATATTCCATCAAAAGATACACCCAGAGTACAGGAAGTACATATTCTGATTGGTCATATCATATGCGAACACGTAGAATCTACATTATTTCCAAGATAAATCATGCCTTCATTTATTCACAAAATTGATAAGTCATGGTCGTTATTTCTGGATAGAGATGGTGTAATAAACAGAAGATTACCTGATGACTACGTTAAAACATTTGCTGAATTTGAGTTTCTACCCGGAACATTGGATGCCATCGAAATATTTACAAAAATATTTACAAAAATTGTAATAGTTACTAATCAGCAAGGTATCGGCAAAGGACTAATGTCAATAGAACAATTGGAAGATATTCATAAAAAAATGATTTCAGACATTGAAAACAATAACGGTAAAATTGACAATGTTTATTATTGTCCTGATTTAAAAGGTAGTTCAAGCTTTTATCGAAAACCTTCAATAGGAATGGGACTTAAAGCCAAAAAAGATTTTAAGGAAATAAACTTTAAGAAATCAATTATAATTGGGGATTCTGTTAGCGATATGAAATTTGGCAAGAAATTAGGTATGAAAACTGTTTTTATTGCCGATAACAATTCCAAAGCCTTAATTTATCCTGAATTGATAGATATAATAAGTTCATCGCTTATAGATTTTGCAAAAACATTAAACAAAATAAAATGATTAAAAAAATAATATCGCTAAGTTATATACTGCTTTTTGTATCAGGAATTGTGTTTTCACAATTACCGACAGATACTATTAATAAAACTGATAAAACCGGTAAAAAAACAGGTTTTTGGATAAAAAAATATGAAAATGGAAAAATAAGATATCAAGGTCGGTTTGAAAACGATAAACCTATAGGAGAATTTACCTATTTTTATGAAGATGGCAATTTAAAAGCAATTTCAATATTTAAAGATAAGGGAATTCGTTCGTTTACAAAAACATATTCACCTGATGGCAAAATTATGTCGGAAGGATATTATTTGAATGAAAAGAAAGACAGTGCATGGAAATATTTCAACGATTATAATATCGTTATAAAAGAAGAGTTTTATCGAAACTATCAGAAACACGGTGAATGGAAAACCTATTTTGCCGAAGGTTCGCTTACGGATAAAATAACTTATAAAAATGGGAAAAGAGATGGTGTATGGGAACAAAATTATATTGGAGGATCTTTAAAAACCCAGTTTGTAAATGATAAGTTAGAAGGTCTTTACAGGGTTTATACATTTGAGGGTAAACTTAGAAATCAAGGTAAATATAAAAATAATAAAAAAGAAGGAAACTGGATTTGGTACGATAAAAATGGAATTCCAACTAAGAAATATATTTATAAAGATAATAGATTATTAAGAAAAGAGTTAATGGTTTATGAAAACAAAAAGTTAATTGAAATTAATTTTGACAGCATCGCATATATTTATCAAACCGGAGCAATAATCTATTTGAAAAAATTTGATAATACGCTATTCAAACTAAATGAAAAGCTAACTTTTTATATAGATTTATTGGATGTTGATAATTTTATACCTATCAATAAAAACTTCTTTGCTAATATGAAATCTATAAAAAGTATAAAATCTTATGATGAAAAATATTTGAAAGTAAAATTGACACCAACTACTGATTTTGAAGTAATTTCGGAGGAAGAAAGTACAAAAGCAATAAATAATCTATTCAATGCCAACAAGTAAAAATAAATAAAAAAAAGGTGTTCGAAATCGAACACCTTTTTTTATAAATTAAATTAAAAACTATTGTAATGGAAACGAAACAATAGTACCATTTGTGTTCACAGTAATCTGATTATTGCAACCATCACTGGTAATAAAGTCAACTGTAACATTTGTAGTTAACGGTGCATTGTTTGAATCCAAAGTATTCATCACCATCGTAATTATACCACTTACAATATGACTGCAAGCCGGAGTAAACAGAATTAAATTGTTTGGTGAAATAGATGCTGAAAATGATTTATTGGTATTTGTACTACCACTTACTGAACCACCAAAAGTATATTCATCATCGGTAGTAATTGATGTATCATTTAATGCCCATAAAACAGAATATGTAGCATTAAAAAACATAGTATCAGTACCATTTATAACCTTTGCATTTGTAATACTATCCGAAAACTGAATTAATGTACTTAGTTTCTTTGATAGTTTTCCTTGGTTCGTAATATCATTGGATCCTTCTACCCTGCTATTTCCAACCTTAAAATCGTTAAAGAAAACAGTGGTTTTAGTTCCTTGTTCTTCAAATTTACCATCAGAAACAGCTGTAAATGAACCAGATTTACCATTTATAGATTTCTTGGTTCCAAAATTAAACTGATAAGTATGATTTATTGAATCATAAACTACATTAGCACCTTCAATCATACCTACACCACTGGCAATTAAAGCACTATCGCCTGATGCCTGACACAGCAACTCAAAAATATCAGAATAAATTCCTTGAATAAATGCATAATCCTGAGCTAATGCAGATTGCTGGGTATAATCAGGAGTACTATCATTTTTATCACAAGACACGAATAAAATACCTGATAGTCCTAAAACAAAAAATAAAAATAAAATCTTTTTCATAGCATATTGATTTTTAAAATAACAAATAAAATATCAATACAAAAATACAATATTTTTTTTGTTAAAATTATTTTTTTTAAATTTATTGAAAAAATATATTAAATTTACATACCGAAAATCATTAACAGTTTTTTTACGTATAAATATGGATACTGCTATTTTTTTAAAATATAAAAATCTGATTTTCTATTTATTAACTTTTATTATTTTGTTTTTTTCAATCCATTTGAAAGCACAGAATATTGACAGTCTGGAGAATATTTTATCCTATAAAAAAGGAATAGAAAAAGCCAGATTACTGAATGAATTAGCAAATTTATATAAAGTTAATTCTTTTGCCAAATCATATCAATTTGCCAATCAGGCTTTTGTTCTAGCAACAACACTAAGTAACTCAAAAGAACAAGCAAATGCCACTTACACATTGGGGGTAATATATTACATGAAAGGTGATAACCAAAAAGCGTTATATTACTGGGAGAAAACAATTAGATACCGCAAGGCAGATAATGATCAGATTGGTTTAGCTAACATATTAAGTAATATCGGTTTAATTTATATTAATATTGGAAATTATGATAAAGCAATAGATTATTTTAACAATGCTCTTTTACTGCACACACAACTAAAAAACAAAAAAGGCTTAGCCAATGTAACTGAAAATATTGGTGTTGTTTATGATAATAAAGGAGATTATGAAAAAGCAATTGAATATTATCAGAAATCATTAAAAATTGAAGAAGAATTAGATAATAAATTAGGTGTAAGTCAATCTCTTAACAGCATTGCTGGAATATTCTCCAAAATGAATAACTACGAAAAAGCTTTGGATTACTATCAGCAATCATTAAAGATAAAAGAACAACTTGGTGATAAAAAAGAAGTTGCTGTTACATTAAATAATATTGGTGTAGTATTACGAAATACGAAAAACGACAATAAAGCAATTGAATATTTTGAGAAATCACTTGAATTTGCAACTGCAAGCGAAAACATGCAAAGTATTGCCAATACATTGAATAATTTAGGTGAAATTTATATTACCAAAAACAATCAGGAAAAAGCATTGAGCTATTTCAAACAATCGCTGGTGATTAACCAAAAGATGGGAAATAAAACAGGGATTGCTTCAGGATTTTTGCATTTTGCAAATATTTATAAACAAAATAATAATCCACAACTTGCTTTAAACTATTCAATTCAAAGCATTACTTTAGCAAAGGAAATTGGATTGAAAGAAATTATCAGCAAAAACTATCAATTACAATCAGAAATTTATGCCAGATTAAATGATTTTGAAAAAGCATATTTAACCCAATCTTATTATATTACTATCAAAGATTCAATGATTAATGAAACGAATCACAAACAAATAACAGAAATCGAAACAAAATATCAAACCGAGAAAAAGCAAAAGGAAATTTTATTTTTAAATCAACAAAGTGAACTTAATGAATTAAAAATTAAGAAAAACGAGAAAGAAATTCAATTCCAACGTATTATAAATTATATTATTCTAATTGGATTTGTATTAATTCTTTTTATTGCATTGCTGCTCTACAAACAATATCTTGATAAAAAGACAGTAAATCTTAAATTGGAAATTCAAAACAAGGAAATTAATTTTCAAAAAGAAGAAGTTGAAATACAAAAAAATATTGCAATTCAACAAAGAGATCAGATAACTGAACAAAAGAAACACATCACAGACAGCATACTCTATGCTCAAAAAATACAAAATGCCATACTACCTCATACAAAGTGTATTCAGAATTTTTTCTGCGACAACTTTATCTTTTACAAGCCAAAAGATATAGTTAGTGGCGACTTTTACTGGTTTTCTTCAGCAGCAAAAGACACTAATAAAATTATTATTGCAGCAATTGATTGTACCGGGCATGGAGTTCCTGGGGCATTCATGAGTATTGTAGCCTATAATCTTCTTAAACAAGCTATTAACGAACAAAAACTAAGTAAACCAGCAAGTATTTTAAATGCTTTAAGTGAAACTTTATTCAATACATTACAACTTTCAGATGATGAAAACATTGTTATGGATAGTATGGATATTTCCCTTTGTGTAATAAATAAACAAACATACCAACTGGAATATTCCGGTGCAAACAATCCGATATACATTATAAGAAATCGCGAATTAATTGAATTGAAAGCTGATAAACATTCAATAGGAGAATCTTTTACAGAAAGTTTTATTGGATTTCAAAACACTAAATTTCAACTGCAAAACAATGATACAATTTACATGTTCTCTGATGGATATGTAGATCAGTTTGGAGGTCCAAACAGAAAAAAATTCCTTAGCAGACAATTTAAAAAGTATCTTATAGATCTTCAGGATTTTCCAATGCCAGTACAGAAAGAAAAACTTGAGATGACATTAAAAGATTGGCAAGGTAATATTGAACAATATGATGATATTATGGTAATTGGATTAAAAATAAATAAAAAATCAGGTAATATGGAAGAAAAAGTATTACTAAGTTATAAAGGAATCTATCATTTTGAAACCATTGAAAAACTTATTAATCAAGCTAAAGTGGCAATAAATGAAATTGACATCAAAAATAACGTTAAAAAGAAAATAATAAATATTTTAATTGAATGCCTTGAAAATATTCATAAATATGCAATAATCGATAATGAAAATGCCGATGTATTACCTCAGATTCATCTACTTAAAAATGAAGATAGTTTTAAAATAATAACGAAAAACCTAATAGCTATTAAACAGGCTGGAATAATAACAAAACATATAAATATTGTAAACAATCTGGATAAAGATGGCTTGAAAAAATTATATGAAGAAATAATTAATAACGGAAGTATTTCTGATAAAGGAGGTGCTGGACTCGGATTTGTTGATATGGCCATTAAATCGGGAAATCAAATAAATTATAAGTTTACAAACAATAATAATGAAACTACTTTTTTTGAATTAACAATAGTAATTAACGACATAACAATATAATAAAATGGATAATCTTTTAATAAATGCAACAGAAATAACTCCTAAAATTTGCTTTGATTACAACAATAAAACGTTTGAAATTTCAGGAGAATCAAGACCTGAAAATGTTAAAGACTTTTACGAACCCATTCTTTACTGGATTGATAATTACTTTAAAAGTAATAATAACAAGAACATAAATAAATTTGATATTAAACTAGAATATTTTAACTCATCATCAGCAAAATTTTTGCTTACATTACTGAAAAACATAGGTGTATTTTACAATGCCGGAGCTAAAATTGAAGTTAATTGGTATTATGAAGAAGGAGATGATGATATGAAAGAAGCAGGTGAACAAATGTCGGAAATGGCAAAAATTCCATTTAATCTTATTGAAACCGATGAATTGTAAGTTAATGTTGGCTGACAACTAACTTATTCTTTATTTTTTGTATCAATCATGATGGTTACCGGACCATCATTTTCTAAATTTATTTTCATGTAACTTCCAAATATTCCAGTTTTTACAGTTTTACCAGAATCTTCGGATAATTGTTTTACAAAATCATTATAAACAGGAATTGCTATATCCGGTTTTGCAGATTTTATATAAGAAGGACGATTCCCTTTTTTTGTAGAAGCATGCAATGTAAATTGGCTGATTAACAATATTTCGCCATCAACATCTTTAATATCTGAATTCATTACATTTGAAATATCATTAAAAACCCGCAATCTGGAAATTTTTCCACTTAACCATAGAATATCTTCTTGATTATCTGATTCTTCTATTCCTATAAAAATAAGCAATCCACTATTTATAGCATTATAAATTTTGCCATCAATATCAACAGAAGCATTGTTAACACGCTGAATTACTGCACGCATAATATAAAATTGATTTTAATTAATATAAAGAATAAAAGAACAAAGATAATTATTAATCATATTTCATATTATAAATATTCAGAAATACATTCAATTAAATGAAATTTATTAATAGCAGAAATGAAAAGCAAAGAAGAAAAAATCAAAATAAAAACATAATAAATATTGATAAGTTAATAAGAATCAATGAAGAATAGGCTATGTAATTAATAATTCATTTTTACTTCTTACTTTATTTCCCTAAAGTATTAATTATTTTGATAAATTTGTAATTAAATTTTCACCCTAAAAAAACGTTTAATTTAAGTTTGGACAATACACAACAATATGCACGCAAACGATATAAGTAAAATTATCAAAAAATTCTTTAATTTTGAACCAACTTCCGATCAAAATGAATTAATCTTTAAACTGGGAATTTTTTTCCAGGAATTAGAAAACGAAAAATCGTTTTTGATTAAAGGTTATGCAGGTACAGGAAAAACCACAATAGTAAGTGCATTAGTAAAAACACTCCCCTATCTTAATAAGAAATCAGTATTACTTGCTCCCACAGGAAGAGCAGCTAAGGTTTTGTCGGAATATTCGGGTAACAGAGCTTTTACAATTCACAAAAAAATATACAGGATTCAAACAGGTAAAGAAGGCCATACTTTTTTAACACTACAACAAAACATGCACAAAAACACCATTTTTATTGTAGATGAAGCTTCTATGATTCCTGATAGTTCAAATAACAATAGTAGTGGATTATTTTCGGGAAGAAGTCTTTTGGATGATTTAATATTATACATAAACAGCGGATACCATTGTAATTTAATTTTAATTGGAGATACAGCACAACTTCCACCTGTTGGATCAAATTTAAGCCCTGCTTTAGATAAAAACTACTTAAAAACTGCATTTAGATTAGAAATTACAGAACATGAATTAACTCAGGTTGTCAGACAAGCTTATGAATCAGGGATATTAACAAATGCAACACAACTTCGTCAGAAAGTAAAAGCTGAAGATTTTAATCCTCCATTTTTTAATCTCGAAGGATTTGATGATGTTATCCGAATATCAGGAAATGAATTGGAAGAAGCTTTAAATTCAAGTTATTCACAATTCGAGCGAGAAGACATTGTGATAATTTGCCGTTCTAATAAACGAGCCAATCTTTTCAATCAGGAAATCAGGAAAAGAGTTCTATATCAGGATAATGAAATATCAGCAGGTGATTATCTGATGATTGTAAAAAACAACTATTTCTGGCTACCTGATGATTCGGAAACAGGATTTATTGCTAATGGAGATATCGTGGAAATACTTAAAATCGGCAAATCTGAAGAAATGTATGGATTTCATTTTGCTAATGTAACCATCAGAATGATAGATTTTCCAGATGAAAAAGACCTGGAAGTAAAAATACTACTTGATACAATTATGTTAGAATCGCCATCATTACCTTTTGATGAATATAAAAAAATGTGGAATGAAATTATGTTGGATTATGAAGACATCCCACTTAAGAGAGAAAGATTGCAAAAAGTAAAAAACAGTCCATATCTCAATGCATTACAGATTAAATTTGCCTATTCGCTCACCTGCCATAAAACACAAGGCGGTCAATGGAATATTGTATTCGTAGATCAGGGGTATCTAACTCAGGAAATGATAGATACAGAATTTCTGCGATGGTTGTATACTGCAACTACCCGTGCCGTAAAAAAGTTATATTTTATTAATTTCTCAGATTTTTTCTTCAAATAGAATTTGCTTGGAAATTAATTTTAAAATCTTTATTAATATATTTAATTAAGTTTCTGAATATGTGATTATAAACTAATTGGATTATAAATCTTATTGAAAAACCAATTCTCTAAACTATCGATTATTGCAATACATAAAAAATAACACAGACTTGTATCCATTACAACAAAATCCATCACTTATATAATTGTATAAAACGTTAATAATGAACTATAAAAACCAACAAATAAAAACTCCATTTTTCAATTAATTTCCAAAACAGTAAATCATAATCAACATCACAAACTCCAAACTTTTTTTCTTATCTTTGCATCAAATTTAATTCGACAAACAATGAATTTATTAAAAGGAAAAACTGCTTTAATAACAGGAGCTTCAAGAGGTATTGGCAAAGCCATTGCAATTTGTTTTGCTTCCAATGGAGCAAATGTTGCTTTTTCTGATTTAGCAATCGATGAAAACGCAACTGCTTTAGAAAATCAATTGAATGGCATGGGTGTAAAAGCAAAAGCTTATGCTTCCAATGCCGCTTCATTCGAAGCTGCCGAAAAACTTATAAGTGATGTAGCTACCGATTTCGGACAAATAGATATCTTAGTTAATAATGCTGGCATAACACGCGATGGTTTATTAATGCGTATGAGTGAAAACGATTGGGATCTGGTTATGAATGTTAACCTCAAATCGGTTTTTAATCTTACTAAAGCTGTTCAGAAAGTGATGCTTAAACAACGTTTTGGATCAATTATTAATATGAGTTCAGTGGTTGGAAGATCAGGAAATCCCGGTCAATCCAATTATGCAGCCTCTAAAGCTGGAATTATTGGATTTACCAAGTCAATTGCTCAGGAACTTGGCTCAAGAAATATTCGTTGCAACGCTGTAGCTCCGGGTTTTATTGAAACTGAAATGACTGCTCAGCTGCCACCGGAAATAAAGGAAACCTGGATTAAGGATATTCCGCTGAAACGCACCGGAAAACCGGAAGATGTTGCCAATCTGTGCTTATTTTTAGGTTCTGATCTTTCTTCATATATCAGCGGTCAAGTTATAAATGTATGTGGTGCAATGAATACCTAATTTTTTATTAAAAGAAATAATTATTAGCATTGAACTTTAATCATTAACAAATAATCATTAACAAATAACATTTTGAATATCAGTACAGAATATCCGTTTTGGATGGTCTTTTTATGCATTATTGCAGGATTAGGCTATACAGCAATAATGTACTACAAAAACAAACGCTACGATTTTTCGCCATTACTTACCAAAGTAATGGCATTTCTGCGTTTTACGGTGATTTTTATATTGTCATTTCTGTTAATGACCCCTTTATTGAAAACAATCGTTCAAAATAACGAGAAACCTATTATCGTTTTTGCTCAGGATAATTCACAATCTATAACAATTAACAAAGATTCAGCATTTTATAAAAATGAATATAAGCAAAAGATTGAC
Organism: uncultured Bacteroides sp.; assembly: GCA_964646395.1. Lineage (GTDB taxonomy): Bacteria > Bacteroidota > Bacteroidia > Bacteroidales > JACABE01 > JACABE01. Next base: position 9,824 of record CAZYEM010000029.1, on the reverse strand, counting down.
AATCTACTAATTGAATTATCTAAAAAATATGAAGTAAAATCGTTTAGTTTTGATGATAAAGTTATTGAAGGTTTGCCTTTTAATTATGATGGAAAACAAACTGATATTGCTTTATTGTTTCAGGATCTGATTACCCGTTATACTAACAGAAATGTGGGTGCAATCATACTTGCCAGTGATGGAATATTTAACAAAGGTAACAATCCGATTTATGCTTCCGAAAAAATTAAAGCACCGATTTTTACCATTGCTTTAGGCGATACCATTTTAAGGAAAGATTTACTTATCAAGAAAGTAAACTATAATCGCATAACGTATCTGGGAAATACTTTTCCAATTGAAATTATTGTAAATGCAAACAAAGCCAATGGGCAAAAAGCAAAATTAAAAGTTACTCATGGGCAAAAAGAGATTTTCAATAAAATAATTAACATCACAAACGATCAATTCAGCGAAACAATCAATTTTATTTCAGAAGCAAAGGAAAGTGGAATTCAAAGATATACCATAAATATATCACCTATTAATGATGAAATTACGATAAGTAATAACCGAAAGGATATTTTTATTGAAGTATTGGATGCCCGTCAGAAAATTCTGATATTATCAGCAGTACCTCATCCTGATATTTCTGCTATCAAGCAAACATTAGAAAATAATAAAAACTACGATGTTCAGGTTGAGTTGGCAAATGAATTTAACAAACAAGTATCCGATTATAACTTAATCATCCTGCATCAGTTGCCATCGGTTAATAATGTAATGGGTAAATTATTTGCAGATATTCAGAAAGCAAATATACCTGTACTTTTTATTTTAGGAACTCAAAGCAATATTTCTCAATTCAATGCATCAAATACAGGATTGGTAATAGCAATAAAAAATCAGGCATTTAATGATGCTTTAGCTTTATTCACAAAGGAATTCCCTTACTTTACAGTTAGTGAAGAGACTCAAAAAATGATAAACAATTTTCCTCCGCTAACTTCATTTTATGGCAATTATAGAATTTCAACTTCAGCTGAACCTTTATTGAATCAAAAGATTGGCAATGTTGCTACAAATCAACCATTACTAATGTTTAACCAAACACTGGGAAGCAAAAATGGAATAATTTGTGGTGAAGGATTGTGGAGATGGAAATTGGCAAACTTCGCTCAAAAAAACAATACTGAAGCTTTTGATGAAATTATTACAAAAACAGTTCAATATCTTTCGATAAGAGTAGAAAAAGGATTATTTAAAATTATAAACAATACCATTTTCAACGAAAATCAAAACATTGAGTTTGATGCTGAATTATATAATAACAGTTATGAATTAATTAATGATGCAGATATTAACATGACAATTATTAATAGTTCGGGCAAAAAATTCCAATATCAATTTGGCAGAACCTTTAATGCATATCATCTTAATGCAGGTATCTATCCTCAGGGAGATTACAAGTTTCAGGCTATTGTAAAGCTTAAAAACAAAACACTTACTCAAAATGGTGTATTTACGGTTGTTGCTATGGATGCTGAATTTTCCAACACACTTGCCAATCATCAGATGTTGTATAATTTAGCTAAGAAAAATGGCGGAGAAATGGTTTATCCAGCACAAATTGAAAAATTAGCAGAAACACTCAAAAACAGAGACGATATTAAAATTGTTAAATATACTCAAAAGAGATTCAATGACTTGATTAGCTTAACATGGATATTTTTCCTGATTCTCGGATTACTTACTGCTGAGTGGTTTATACGCAAAAGAAACGGAGGGTATTAAAATGTTTTTTGTGTTATCAAAATTTTTTTCATATTTGCTTAACCCTATATTTTGGATATTTACACTATTAATTATTGCTTATTTAATAAAAAACAAGAAAACAGCTAATAAATTATTTTTAATATCGCTCATCGTTTTTTATTTGTTTTCAAACAGATTTTTAACGGATGAAATTGTTAGATTATGGGAAATCGATTATCCTTCGCAAACAGAACTTAATCAGCAATTTGAAGCTGCAATAGTATTAGGCGGTGGCATTGTCAATTACGACTATATAAATAAAAAGCTAATATTCCGCGAAAATGGAGATAAACTTTTTCAGGCAATTACTCTTTATAAAACAAAGAAAGTAAAAAAGATTTTATTAAGTGGTGGGCCGGGACATTTAATATACCGGGATCAATATGAAGCTTCTTTTATCAAAAAATACTTGCTGGAAATTGATATTCCTGAAAATGATATTTTGGTTGATTCAATTTCAGATAATACTTTTCAAAATGCAATAAATTCAAAACAATTATTAAATACTGTTTTTTTGCAGGATAGTAAGTATTTACTGATTACAAATGCAACTCACATGCGACGGTCAATTGCTTGTTTTAAAAAAGCAGGATTGGATATAACACCTTTCCCTACATCAAAATACACAGGTATCAGACTATGGAATTTCGAGCACTTAGTTATACCTCATTTAGATAGTTTTACTAATTTACGCACCATCACTCATGAAATGTTTGGAATGTTGGTTTATAAAATTATGGGATATATTTAATAAATTTATGAAATTCAAACAATAATATTCAGTAACAAATAATTTGCGAAGCACAAAATAAACTTTACAAACTCAATGGCACAAACAATTTTTATAATAATTATATCAATTCTGGTTTTCGATTATATCCTTGAAAGAATACTCGATTACTTAAACTCAACCTATTGGAGTAATGAACTTCCTTCTGAACTTAAAGGTATATATGATGCCGAAAAATATAAGAAATCACAGGATTACCAGAAAGTAAACCAAAGTTTTTCTTTATTGACTTCCACATTATCATTTGTTACCATGATACTTATGCTATTGCTTGGAGGGTTTGCCTTTATAGATAATTTTGTAAGAGAATACACCGTAAATCCTATATTAATGGCTTTATTATTCTTTGGAATTATTGGTTTTGTATCTGATATTCTATCAACTCCTTTTTCAATATACGACACTTTTGTTATTGAACAAAAATTTGGTTTTAACAATACAACCGTTAAAACATTTATTCTGGATAAACTGAAAGGATGGCTGTTAGCATTAATATTAGGAAGTCTGTTTATAACACTCTTTATATTTATATACAGTAAAACAGGAAATAATTTCTGGTGGATAGCATGGTTGGTTTTCAGTGCAATTTCAATTTTTTTCAGTATGTTTTATTCCAATCTGATTGTTCCATTATTCAACAAACAAACTCCTCTTGAAGAAGGTGAATTACGTTCAGCAATTGAAGTTTTTTCAAATAAAGTTGGGTTTAAACTTAACAACATTTTTGTAATTGATGGCAGTAAACGATCCAATAAAGCCAATGCTTATTTTACAGGCTTGGGAGCAAAAAAACGGATTGTATTGTATGACACATTGATTAAAGATCATACTACGGAAGAATTAGTGGCTGTTCTTGCACATGAAGTTGGGCATTACAAAAAGAAACATACCTTAAAAGGAATAATAATCTCCTTGCTGGAAACCGGTATGATGTTATTTATACTTTCCTGGTTTATCAGCAATCCGGTTTTATCAGAAGCATTGGGAACTCAGCAATCTTTTCACATAGCCATAATAGTTTTTGGAATTTTATATAGTCCGCTTTCTATGATATTAGGATTGGCTATGAATATTTTATCCCGGAAACATGAATATGAAGCTGATAAATTTGCCGGAGAAAATTATAATGCTGAATCCTTAAAATCAGCTTTAAAGAAATTGTCGGTGAATAATCTGAGCAATCTGAAACCTCATCCCGCTTATGTATTTTTTCATTATTCGCATCCAACACTACTTCAACGTCTTGCAGCTTTAAATCAACTTAATAAATAATAGAAAATGAAAGTTTTTCTTAAACAGATTTTACAGTTTTTTAAATTTCTTTTTTTCAAACTTTTTAAATTAATCAGATTCCTTTTTTATGTACCAAAAAAATGGGCTTGGTATAAAAAGCTGGGTTTACGAATGCTTCATTTTATTCTGATTATCATAGTTTTTTTGGGAATGGTTGATTTAAACTTTTTATGGTTATTTGGCAAATCGCCAAAATTGAGTCAGATTAATAATCCAAAACAAAAAATTGCATCTGAATTATATGCTGCTGATGGCAAAAAGATTGGAAAATATTTTGATGAAAATCGCACACCAGTTAAGCTTAATGAGATTTCGCCAATTATGATAAAAACCCTTATCAATACAGAGGATGTAAGGTTTTATGAGCACCATGGAATAGATTTAAAGGCAACATTTTCAATTCTTTGGTATATGGCAAAAGGCGATAAAAGAGGAGGAAGTACGATAACACAACAATTGGTAAAAAATCTTTTTAAAACCCGCGAAAACTATTCAAGAGGTTTGTTTGGTCATATTCCCGGAATAAAAATGATTATTTATAAAGCAAAAGAATGGGTAACGTCTTTAAAAATAGAGTTATTTTATAAAAAAGATGAGATTTTAAATATGTATTTCAACACAGTTGATTTTGGAAGCAATGCTTATGGTATAAAAACGGCTTCCCTTACATTCTTTAATATCAAACCTTCACAGTTAAACATTGAACAATCTGCTTTATTGGTTGGTATATTAAAAGCACCTACATATTATAGTCCTATCTCTCAACGGGAAAGGGCCTTAGAGCGTAGAAATACTGTTTTAGGTCAATTGCTGAAATACAAAATGATTACACAGACAGAATTTGATTCAATAAGCAAGATTCCAATCCAATTAAACTATAGCGTTGAAAATAACTACGATGGCAAAGCTCCATACTTTAGGGAAGCTGTTAGTAGTTATTTAAAAACTTGGTTAAAAGAGAAAAATCTTAATCTTTACGAAGATGGTTTAAAAATATATACAACACTTGATATGGGAATGCAGCAACATGCAGAAAATGCTGTATCAGAACACATGAAACGACTTCAGAAACGTTTTTTTGAACATTGGCAAGGCGAAAATCCATGGCGAAAAGAAAATAAAGAGGAAATTACTGATTTCATTGAAAAAATTGTTGTTAAAACCAAGCATTATAAGCGTTTGCTTCAATCTTATCCAAACAATAAGGATTCTGTTGATTTTTATCTGAATGAACCTCACAAAATGAGGGTATATACCTATAAAGGTGATAGAGATACGTTGCTAAGTACAATAGACTCAATAAAATACTATAATTCATTGTTACATGCTGGCTTTATTACCATGGATCCTTTTAATGGATATGTTAAAACGTATGTTGGTGGTATTAACTTTAATGATTTCAAGTTTGACCATGTAAGCAAATCAAAGCGACAACCAGGTTCCACTTTTAAGGCTTTTGTTTATACAGCCGCACTTGAAAACGGATGGGGACCCTGTGACAAATTGAATGATGTGCCTGTTACCTATAAATATGTAGAAAATGGTCAGAATAAAACCTGGTCACCACAAAATGCTGATTGGGCTTTTTCGGGTTCTAGTGTTACTTTAAAATATGCTTTTGCTAAATCAATCAATTCGATAGCAGTTCAGCTTACCCAAGAAATGGGATGGAAAAAAGTAATAGAATATGCAAATAAAATGGGTATAAAATCAAAACTGGCAGATGTACCTTCGGTTTGCCTTGGTTCATCAGATGTTACACTAATTGAACTTATTACAGCCTATTGTCCTTTATTGAATGATGGCTATCGCATAGAACCTATCTTAGTTACAAAAGTTACCAACAGAAAAGGCAAGGTTTTGTATGAAATGCAACCCAAAAAAGAAAGGGTAATAAGCGAGGAAACTGCCTTTTTAATGTCAATTATGTTGCAAGGTGGATTGCATGAACCTGGTGGTACCACTCAGGCTTTGTTTGAACATGATTTGTTTAGCGATAATAAAACGGATTTTGGTGGAAAAACCGGAACATCTTCCAATCATTCAGATGGTTGGTTTTTGGGAGTAACTCCTAATCTAATTTCCGCATCATGGGTTGGTGCCGA